>DASWMK010000169.1 GCA_036399815.1 Acidimicrobiales bacterium | reverse complement strand
CACGAGCGCGGCGGCCAGCGCCAGCACGAGGCCGAGGACGACGGCGTGGACCTCGACCGGCCGCTCGGGCGCGGCGGGGTGGGCCGGGCCGCCGACCGGCCCCCACGGCGCCCAACCGGCGCCGGCGGCCAGCCGGGCGAGGAGCCACGGCGCCGCCGCGTAGGCGACGAGCCCCGGGAGGCGGGCCTCGGCCAGCGCGTTCCAGGGGACGGGGACGGCCGCGTAGACCACGAGCGAGACGAGCCGGGCCCGCAGCGAGCCGAGCGTGCGGGTCAGCCGCCAGGCGCCGACCAGGCCGAGCACGACGAGGCCGAGCACGACGAGCGTGCGCAGCAGGGCCATGTGGCCGACGACGAGCGCGCCGAGGAAGGCGAGCAGCCCGAACGCCGTGGGGGCCGGCGAGGCGGACCCGAGGCCGGCCCGGCGCCATCCGCTCGCCCACTCCGAGAGGAGGTCGCCGGGGCCGTCCCGGAAGGCGGCCAGGTCGCCGACGGCCGGCACGGCGCCGGTCAGCAGGTGGCGGCTGCCGGCGAGCAGGACGAGCACGACGGCGGCCCACACGACGACGGCCAGCCGGGCGTCGCCGCCCCGCAGCGAGGTGGCCAGGCCCCGGCCGGCGGTGGCCACCGCCCGGATGCGGTCCTCGCCGGCCGGGCCGAACTGGCCCCGCAGGAAGGCGCTCAGCCGGGCGCTGCCCCGGAACTGGAGGCGGCGCAGCTCCCCGTCGCTCACCTGCCGGACCTCCCGGAGGGCGGCCCGGCGCTCCCGGATCTCGCCGGCGCGGCGCAGGTTCCAGGTCCACGCGGCCAGCACGTCCCTGGCCTGGCCCGGGCGGCCGACGGCCAGCCCGTACAGCGCCTCGGCGAGGGTCAGCAGGACCGCCGTCGGCAGGGCGAGGAGCAGGGTGGGCAGGGAGGAGCAGACGAGGAAGCTGCGCAGGCGGTGGCGGGCCTGGAGGCGGCGGCGGTCGTCGACCGGGCGCCGCTCGGCCAGCGCCTCGGCGTGGCGGGCGACGGCCGCCGGCTGGACGACGACCCGGGCCCCGGCCAGGCCGGCCCGCCAGCACAGGTCGAGGTCCTCGCCGTGCAGGCCCATGCCCGGGTCGAACCCGCCGAGGGCGTGGAACAGGTCGGCCCGCACCAGCAGGCAGGCGCCCGAGACGGCCAGCACCTCGCGCACGGCGTCGTGCTGGGCCTGATCCAGCTCGCCCCGGTCCACGAGGGGCGCGGGCACGCCCAGGCGGTCGGCCGACAGCCCAACGCCGAGCAGCCGGTGGCGGTCGTGCCAGGACACGAGCTTCGGGCCGACGATGCCGGCGTTGGAGCGGAACGCCTCCTCGACGAGGTGGCGCACGGCGTGGCGGTCGAGGGCGACGTCGTCGTGGAGGAACAGCAGGAAGTCGGCGCCCTCGACCGTGCGGAGGGCCTCGTCGGCGGCCGCCGCGTACCCCGGGTTCGCGTTCAGGCGGCGGATGTAGGCGCCGGGCAGGCGCGGCGCGATGCGGGCGGCCAGCCCGTCGGCGCTGGCCGCGTCGACGACGAGGACGGACAGGTTCGGGTAGTCCTGCGCCGCCAGCCCGTCGAGCACGTCGTCGAACCAGGCCCCGGGGTTGCGGGCGACGAGGACCGCGACGACCGCGGGGGCGGTCTCGCCAGCGGATTCCACGATCGGGCCAGGGTAGCCGGGTGCCCCCGCCGGACCGGTGACACCGGTCGTCCGTCACACGCCGGCGGGACTGCTTGCAACTGTTAGCGTTTCGCCGTAGCGTTGCAAGCATGCCGCAGATCAACAGCGAACAGGTCGCCAAGGCGCTCCGCGACGCCTTCTACGTCTCGGTCGGGCTCGGTGTCCTGACCTTCCAGCGGGCCCAGGTGCGCCGCCAGGAGCTCCGCAAGCAGCTCACCGCGCAGATCGGCGACGTCCGCGAGCAGTTCACCCGGTTCACGGGCGTCGTGGACGAGCGGGTCAAGGTCGTCGAGGAGCGCCTCGACGCCGTCGAGGACGAGTTCGAGCGCCTCCTCGACACCGTCGAGGAGCGCCTCCCCGAGCAGGCCCGCGACGTGTTCCGCACCGCCCGCGAGACGGCCAAGGACGCCCGCGGCCAGCTGCGCGGCCTCGCCGGCCGCGGCCGCCCCGCCGCCTGAGCGACCGGCACCAGCTCTCCCCCGCGACTTCCCCCCCAGTCGCCGGGGACCGATCGAGGGGCCGCCGAGAGGCGGCCCCTCGTCGCGTCTAGAGGACCCTGGCGTCGCCGTAGGCGTAGACGGTGCCGCCCTCGTCGACCAGCCAGTAGCCCCGCCCGGTCGGCGTGGGCACGAGGTCGACCACCGGCACCGTGGAGTTGCCCGGCACCTCGCCGAGGTAGGGCGCGCCGCCGAAGGCGAACACGTCGCCGCCGGCCGCCAGCACCCAGTAGCCCGGCCCGGCCGGGCGCTGGGCGATCGCCGTCACCGGGAAGCTCGGGTTCGCCTCGCCGAGGCGGCGGGCGTTGCCGTAGGCCCGCACCCGGCCCTCGTCGTCGACGGTCCAGTAGCCGTTGCCGTCCTCGGTGGCGTCGATGTCGACCACCGGGTCATCGGCCGTGCCGCCCCGGCCGCCGTAGTCGGGCACCTGCACGGCCTGGACGGTCCCGTCCGTCCGCACCAGCCAGTACCCCGTGCCGTCCGGATGGGCGGTCAGGTCGACGAACGGCGCCACGCGCGGCCGCCCGTCGCCGTACTCGGGCGCCCCGCCGGCCGCGTCGACGGTGCCGTCCGCCCGCAGCACCCAGTAGCCGGGGCCGAGCGGCCGCTGGGCGATGCCCACGGCCTTGGCGTCGAGCGCCCGCTCGGTGGCGAACAGGCCGGCGTTCCCGGCCGCCTCGACCCCGCCGTCGGCGTCGAGCAGCCAGTAGCCCTGCCCGTCCTCGGTGGCGTCCATGGCGACGATCGGCGCCGCCCCCACCACCCGGAACCACTCGGACTTCAGCCCGAGCGAGGTGCGGAACGGGCAGCTGTTGTAGTTGGCGCAGGCCAGCGTGACCGTGCCGCCGGTGCCCCGCAGCTCGATCTCGCGGGCCCGGCCGCCCCACTCGCCGTCGCCGGTGCGCTGGGTGACGACGACGGCCTGGAGGTCGCCGACCGCCGGCCAGATGGCCTCGATGGTCGACGCCGGGATCGTCGCCGTCCACGTGTGGTACGGGTTCCACGACGTGGCGTCGCCCTCGTCGGGCACGGCCGGGAAGGCGTTGCCGTCGGCCGGGCGGTTGGTGAACCCGCCGCTCGAGGTCGAGAACTCGGTCCTCGCCACCGCCCCGCTCGCCGTGCGGCGGACGGCGCCGGCGGTCGCCGCCGTCGCGTCGGTGGTCCACGAGTACTCGTAGGTGGTCACCCCGCCCGTGCCGTAGCGGACGGCCACCCCGCCGTACACCTGGCACGACGTGCTGTCGCAGGTCCTCGCGTAGCTGTAGCGGTTCTCGCCGAGCGAGTACGACCGGGCGGCCACGGCCTGGGCCTTCAGCGCCTCCATCCCCCGGCCGCCGGCGATCGTCCCCCACGAGGGGATGGCCTCCCGGGGCACGACCCCCTGGACGTAGGACTCGATCGGCACCCGGTTCACGGTGCGGCTGGTGCCGTCCACGCTGACCAGGCGGAGGGCACCCCGGTACCAGCGCTGCTCGGTGCCCCGGCACAGGGTGAGGAGCCTGGTCAGGTCGGTGCTCGAGGTCGGCGGGGGCGAGGACGGCACGGCCTCGACGGCAGTGCCGCTCACCGCGGCCGGCTCGCTCCACGGCCCCGAGCAGCTCGCCGGGCCGGCGGGCGCCGTGCTCACCGCGAACGACGACGTGCCGGTCCGCTCGATCCTGGCCGCCTGGCCGGCGCCGAGCGCGGTGCCGGCGACCGTGAACGGCGAGTCGGACCGCACGACCAGCGCCTGGTCGTCGTTGGCCGTCAGCCGCACGGTCATGTCGTCGTTCGCCACCGTGCCGGCCGTCGTGCCGCCGTAGAAGTGGGCGACGATCTGCTGCCACGTCCAGCCGTGGTCGACGGCGTAGCCGAGGGCGCCGTACTGGCCCATGCCGTTGCCGTGGCCGAACCCGTGGCCCTCCAGGGTGACCGACTCGATGCCGGCGGCGGAGGCCCGCTCGCCCGACCGGGCGCCCGCCGGGGAGGCGCCGGGCGCCGCCAGCACGGCGGCGAGCGCCAGCAGCGCGGCGCGACGGAACGACGACGACATGGAACCGACCTCCCCCAGGCGAACCCGGTGAGCCTACTGGTGTCTCCCTAGGAGATCGGTCGGAGCTTCCCGGACAGGAGGGCCAGGTCGGCGTCGACCATGCCGGCGACCAGGTCGGGGAACGACGTCCGCGGCTGCCAGCCGAGCACCTTGCGGGCCTTGGTGGCGTCGCCGACCAGCAGGTCGACCTCGGCCGGGCGCATGAACCGCTCGTCCTGGACGACGTGGGCCTCCCAGTCGAGGTCCACGTGGCCGAAGGCCAGCTGGCAGAACTCCCGCACCGAGTGGGTCTCGCCGGTGGCGACCACGTAGTCGTCGGCCTCGTCCTGCTGGAGCATGAGCCACATGGCCTCGACGTAGTCGCCGGCGTAGCCCCAGTCCCGCTTGGCCTCGAGGTTGCCGAGCCGCAGCTCGGAGGCCAGGCCGAGCTTGATGCGGGCGACGGCGTGGCTGATCTTCCGGGTGACGAACTCCATCCCCCGCCGGCTGCCCTCGTGGTTGAACAGGATCCCGGACGAGGCGTGGAGGCCGTAGCTCTCCCGGTAGTTGACGGTGATCCAGTGGCCGTAGAGCTTGGCCACCCCGTACGGGCTGCGGGGGTAGAACGGCGTGGTCTCCCGCTGGGGGACCTCCTGCACCTTGCCGAACATCTCGCTCGAGCTGGCCTGGTAGAAGCGGATGCCGGGGTCGACGATCCGGATGGCGTCGAGCATGCGGGTGACGCCGAGCGCCGTCGTCTCGCCGGTCAGCACCGGCTGGGAGAACGAGGTCTGGACGAAGGACTGGGCGGCCAGGTTGTAGACCTCGCTCGGCCGGTGCTCCTGGAGCACGGCGATCAGCGAGGCCTCGTCCAGCAGGTCGGCCGACGCGAACTCCACCCGGTCCTGGAGGTGGGCGATCCGCTCGAAGTTCACGGTGCTGCTGCGGCGGACCATGCCCACCACCTCGTAGCCCTTGTCGAGCAGGAGCTCGGCCAGGTGGGAGCCGTCCTGGCCGGTGATCCCGGTGATGAGCGCGCGGGTCGGCATCGGGCCGTTCTACCGTGGCGCCGCTCCGTCGTCTGCCAAGTGGGTTGGCACGTGCACCGGGAACTGGGACGCCGCATCGCCGAGCTGCGGGGGAAGCTGGGGTGGACCCAGCAGGACCTCGCCGACCGCCTCGGGATCTCCCGCGTCGCCGTCTCCCACCTCGAGGCCGGGATGAGCCAGCCAGGCGAGCGCACGGTCACCCTGCTGGCCGGCGTGTTCGGGATGGAGCCGTGGGAGCTGGTGGCCGGCACCGGCTACCCGGCGGCCAAGGCCGAGCGCCTGCCCGTCGTCACCGCCCGCCACACCGAGGTCGACCTCCAGCTGGCCCTGTTCGAGCGGGACCTGGCCTGGCTCGACCGCACGGGCGGCGAGCACGACCGGCCGGTGCTGGAGGAGTGGCGCAGCCGGCTGGCCGCCCTGGTGGACGGGTGCGAGGACCGCCGGGAGCGGGCCGCCGCGACCGACGCCCTGGCCAGGGCCCGCCGCCGCCTCGACCGACCCTAACCCTCGACCTCGACCTCGACCTCGACCACCGCTCCGTAGGCGGGGTCGAGGTCGTCGAACCAGGCGATGCCGTCCTGGATCACGCTCACGGCGAGCCGCCAGTGGCCCGGCCGGTCGGGGGCGACCACGGGCAGGGCCACGTTGGCCTCGGCGCCGGGGCGGAGGGTGCCGAGGTCGACCCGGTCGCCCTCCACGAGGGCGCCGGCGGCGAACCACCGGCAGCCGAGGCGCACCGGGTAGGGCAGCACGTCGCTGCGCAGCCACGACCGGCCGGTGTTGCGCACCCACACCCGGATGGTCGTGCGATCCCCTGCCCTCAGGCGGAGGCGGTCGACCCCGGCCACCACCTCGGCGCGGGGCTCGGGCACGAAGCAGCCCTTGGCCGGCCGGCGGGGGTTGGCGGCGGCGACGGCCGCGGCCAGGCTCCTGGCCGCCGCCACCGGGCCTGGGAGGTCGAGGCGGCCGAGCCGGCGACCGCCGGCGAACGTGCACAGCAGGTCGATCACGCCGTGCTCGTGGAGCAGGGCGCGCAGGTGGGCCCAGGAGAGCAGGCGGGTGAGCCGGCCGCCGGGGCCGATGGCGAACCGGTGGGGGTAGACGGCGGCGAGCGCGTCCCACAGCGCGCCGGGCGGCTGGCGCTGGAACCGCTGGCTGACGATCGGGTTGAACTCGACGACCAGGTGGGGCCGGAAGCGCTCGATGGTCGCCCGGGCCCCGGCCAGCATCCGGGACTCGGCCCCCTCGACGTCGAGCTTGACGACGTCCAGGCGGTCGAGGCCCTGGTCGGCGACCCACCCGTCGAGCGTCCTGGCCGGCACCTCCTCGGCCAGCCCCTCGTCGACCACGTCCGACACGAACGACCCGCCGGCGTAGCTCGACGTGAAGTGGAGGGTGAGGGTGCCGTCCCGGTCGTAGAGGGCGAGGTGGTGGGCCGTGGCGTTGGTGGCCCCGTTGGCGGCGAGGTTGGCCCGGAGGTGGGCGACGTTCTCCCCCGCGGCCTCGAAGGCGTGGACCCGGCCGTTCGGGCACAGGTGGGCGAGCACGAGGGAGATGGCGCCGAGGTTGGCGCCCACGTCGAGGCACACCCAGTCGGGCTCGACCAGGTTGGCCAGCACGAGCATCACGTCGGGCTCGTAGCTGCCCCCGCCGGCCCGGATGGCCGCCATGATGCTGCGGTCGTCCTCGCTCCCCGTGACCGTGAAGGTCCGGCCGTCGAACGGCGTCCGCAGCTCGACGGTGGCGGTCATCCCGCTCGGAGGCGGCGCCGCCAGTCGTCGAGCAGGTCGGCCAGGGTCTGCTCGATCGGGATCGACGGCTCCCACCCGGTCGCCGCCCGCAGCCGGGCGTTGTCGCCCCGGAGCACGGGCACGTCGACCGGCCGCTCCAGGGCCGGGTCGGTCTTCAGCAGCATCGGCACCGAGGCCATGGCCACCAGGCGGTCGGCCAGGTCCTGCACGGCCACGTCCCGCCCGCTGCACACGTTGTAGGCCTCGCCCGGCTCGCCGTGGAGGACGAGCAGGCGGTAGGCCCTGACCACGTCGCGGACGTCGGTGAAGTCCCGCCGGGACGACAGGTTGCCGACCCGGACCTCGTCGGCCCCCTCGACCTCGTTGGCGGCCACCCGGGAGGCCAGGGCGGAGGCCACGAACTTGTCGGTCTGCCCCGGCCCGAGGTGGTTGAACGCCCTGGCCCGCACGGTGGGCAGCCCGTGGCCGAGGAAGGCCTGGAGGGCGAGGAAGTCGGCGGCCACCTTGCTCGCCGCGTACGGGCTGACCGGGCGGAGGGGCGACGCCTCGGTGAGGGGCAGGTCGGCCTCGGCCACCTTGCCGTAGACGTCGGCGCTGCTCACGGCCAGCACCCGGTCGACACCGGCCGCCACGCAGGCGAGCAGCACGTGCTGGGTGCCGACGGCGTTGGCGGTGAAGGTCTCGACCGGCGCCGACCACGAGCCGCCCACGTCGGCCCACCCGGCCAGGTGGTAGACGGCGTCGGGCCGCACGTCGGCGACGAGGTCCCGCACGGCGCCGGCGTCGAGGATGTCGCAGCCGCCGTCGGCCCGGTCCACCCCCACCACGTCGTCGCCCTCGGCCGCCAGGTGGGCGACGAGGTGGCGCCCGACGAACCCCCCGGCCCCGGTGACCAGCGCCCTCATCGGGCCGGGGGCGGGACGGTGGCCGGTCGACGCACGGCCGGCGAGCCTACCCACGGCTGCTACCGTCGCCCGCCCGTGCCGGACCGCGACCCCGAGGAGGGCGGCGCCCAGCCCCTGCCCAGGTGGTACGCGGCGCTGCTCCGGGCCGGCCTGGCGGCCCTGCTCGGCCTGACCCTGACCGGCCTGCCCCTGGCCATGCTCGGCTGGTACCGGCCCGTCGCCGCCGTCCCGCTGGCGGCGGCCGCCGCCGTCGGCCTGTGGCGCCTCTGGCCGGCGCCCGAGGCCGGCCCGGCGGGGCGGTCACCGCACCTGGCGGCCGCCGCCGTCGTCGCCCTCGCCGCCGTCACCGGCCTGGCCGGCGCCCGGTGGTCCGGGCAGTACCTGCTCGCCACCAGGGACCCCGGGGTGTACGCCCTGACCGGGATGTGGCTCGGCGAGGAGGGCGACCTGCGCATCCCGGGCGTCGAGGAGCCCTTCGCCGGCGAGCCCGGCGTGCAGGCCGCCGGGCAGGGCTTCCACGACAGCGGGCAGGGCTACCTCTACGCCCAGGGGTACCACCTGCTGCCCGTCGTCCTGGCCGCCGGCTCCTGGCTCGGCGGCACGGCGCTGCTGCTCAAGGTCAACGCCGCCATCGGGGCGGCCGTCCTGCTCGTCGTCTACGCATTCGCGTCCCGGCTCATGCGGCCCTGGCTGGCCGCTGCGGCCACCGCCGCCCTCGGCCTCGACCTGGCCCAGTCGGTGTTCACCCGCGACCCCTACAGCGAGCCCCTGTCCCAGCTGCTGCTGTTCGGCGGGCTCTGGGCGCTGTGGGAGGGCAGGGCCGACCGCTCCGTGCGCCTCGGCGCCGCCGGCGGGCTGCTCGTCGGGGCGACGGCGATGGTCAGGGTCGACGCCGCCTTCGTGCTCATCGGGGTGGCGGCCGCCCTGGCCGTCGACGTCGTGCTCGACCCCCGGTCGTCGCGCCGGTGGGCGGCGGCGGTGGCCGGGGCGGCCGCCGTCCCGACCGTGCTCGGCCTGGTCGACGGCCTGAACTTCAGCCGGGTCTACGTCGACTTCCTGTGGGACGACGTCCGCTCGCTCCTCCTCGCCCTGGCCGCGGTGGCGGCCGGCACCGCCGTCGCGCTGGCCCTGCGCCGGCCGGTCGCGGGCCCGGCCCGCCGCCTGCTCGGGGCCCGACGGGCGCTGGCCGTCGCCGCGGTCGTCGTGGTGGCCGCCGCCGGCGCCTGGGGCTGGTGGGTCCGGCCCGGCGCCGAGACGCCCCGGCGGGCCGAGGCCAGCCGCATCGACGCCCTCTACGAGTCCCTCCAGGCGAGGGACGGCGCCGAGGTCGACCCCCGCCGCACCTACGCCGAGGACTCCCTGCCGAGGCTGGCCCTCTACCTCGGCCCGGTGGCGCTGGCCGCCGGCCTGGCCGGCGCCGCCCTGGCCGTCGGGCGCCAGGTGCGGGACGGGGGCCGCCGGTGGCTGCCGTTCCTCGGGGTGCTGGCCACGTCGGCCGCCTACCTGTGGTCGCCCCGGATCGTGGCCGACCAGCCGTGGGCCATCCGCCGCTTCGTCGTCGTCGCCATCCCCGGGCTGCTGGTGCTGGCCATGTGGCTCGGCGACCGGGCCGCCGACCGGGGCCGGGCCGGCGGGGTGGCGGCGGCCGCCCTGGCCGCGGTCGCCGTCGGGTTCGCGGCGTGGACGTCCGCTCCCCTGCTGGACGTCCGCACCCAGGTGCCGCTGCTCGCCGCCGTCGACCACGTGTGCGACACGCTCCCGCCCCACGCCGCCGTCCTCCTCCTCGACGACGGCCCCCTCGCCGTCACCGCCCCCCAGACCCTCCGCTTCGCCTGCGACGTGCCGGTGGCCTGGACCACGGTGGCCGGCGGGCCGGCGCCGGTGGCCGCCCTGGTCGAGGCGGCGGCGGCCCAGGGGTTCGAGCCGGTGGTGCTGGCCGACACGCCCGCCCCGTTCGGCCCCGAGGACGGCGTGCCGGTCGTCGACCAGGGCTACGAGGTCGTGAAGCTGACGATCGAGGACCGCCCCTCCGAGGAGGAGGCGGCCCGCTTCTCCGTCTACCGGGTGGACGTGGCCGGGGCGACCGGGAACAGGTAGAGGTCGAGCGTGCCGTCCTCGTCCTTCACCACCCGGCGGTCGACCTCGACCCGGTCGGGCCGGCGGAGGGCGGTGTGCTCGAGGGCCTCGAGGCGGACCGACGCCACGAGCAGCCGCTCGCCCGGCGGGAGCGGGTCGAGCGGCGGGTCGGCGGACGCGAGCACGTAGAGGGAGCGGCCGCCGTCGGCCCACTCGGCGGCCAGCGCGGCGACGTCGTCGGCGTCCGCCGGGCCCCGGAAGGAGGCGACGGGCACGCCGCAGAACGTCCTGACGGTCTGGGGCATGGCCAGGGCCAGGAGGTCGCCCCTGGCCACGAGCACGGCGCCGTCCGGCCCGACCCGGTCGCACACCCGGTCGAGCGCGGCCAGGGCGCCGGCGTGGCTGGTCGCCGCGGGCACGGGCTCGACGGTGGCCGCCGACACCACCACCACGGCGACCACGCCGGCCACGGCGACGAGGCGGGGCGCCACCGACCACCAGCCCCTCGTGCGCCGCCACACCTCGCCGCCCAGCCAGGCGACCGCCACGTACAGGCCGGGCAGCGTGATCGGCAGGAAGCGGCGCATGGCCCAGATGTGGTCCGGGTTGATGCGGGGCCGGTACAGGTACAGCAGGGTCGTGGCCGACAGCACGGCGACGAAGGCGGCCGCCCCCCGGTAGCGGCGGCTGGTGGCCACGCCGACGACGAGCAGGCACCAGGCCACGCCGGCGGCGACGAGCACGGGCGGGCCGACGTACCAGCCCAGCCAGCGCATGGTCAGCACCGAGTACGGCCCCCGCTCCGCCACCTCCGGGAGCCGGGAGGTGAGGTGCACCCCGCTCGGGCGGACCGTGTAGGAGGCGAGCAGCCAGGCGGCGAGGGCGAAGCCGGCCAGCAGGGCGAGCGCCGCCCACACGGCCCGCGACGTGTCGGCCAGGCGGGGCAGGCGGCGGGCGGCGGCCAGGGCGGCCGGGGCGACGGCGGCGGCGAGCGCGCCGGCCACGGCGACGGCCAGCGCGGCCAGGGCGGCGGCGCCGTAGTCGTCGCCGAGCGAGCTGCTGTAGGCGGGGCTGAACCGGTCGACCTCGACGGCGGCGAGCGCCGCGGCCCCGGCCGCCGGAAGGGCGACGGCCGCGGCGAACAGCCGGCGGCGCCACCGGCGGCCGGCGGGGTCGGCGGCGGCGGCCACCGCCTCCAGCCCGCAGACGGCGGCGAGGGGGACGAGCGTGACGAAGGCGTCGACCCGGGCCAGGCAGGAGGCGCCGATCAGCAGGCCGGCGACGGCGCCGCCGAGCGGCGACGGGCGGCGCCGGGACAGCGCGTAGGCCCACAGCCCGCCGAACAGCAGGGCCATCGTGATCGGCTCGCTGAACGCGTCGCGGACGAAGTGGACGAACACCAGGTTGACCGCCACCGCGGCGACGGCGGCGAGCGCCCACGCCGGGCCGGTCAGGGTCGTCGCCGCGGCGTAGAGGGCGAGGAGGGCGAGGCCGCCGAGGACGGCGTTGGCGGCGAGCAGGCCGTCGTCGCCGGCCACCCAGTGCCCGGCCGCCATGGCCGCCGGGAACAGCGCGGGGAACTGGGCGTAGAGGTGGTCGCCGCTCTCGGAGGGCACGAACCCGGCCCCGGCGTAGCGCAGGCCGTCGCCGGTGGCGAACGCCCCCTCGCCGCCGGCCACCAGCAGGGTGCCCTCGTCGGCCAGCCACCGGGCGGCGACGACGTAGACGCCGGGGTCGCGGTCGACGAGCACGTGCTCGCCCCGGTTGGCGACGTTCCACACGGTCGTCGCCACCACCAGCACGACGACCCCGGCGGCCGGGAGCCAGACGGCCACCCCCCGCCCCGTCGCCCGGCGGACGACCCCGCCCCACCACAGGCCGACCACGAGCAGCCCACCCACCCCGGCGGTGACGAGGGCGACGGGCAGGGGCCGGAAGGCACCGGCCATGGCCAGGCCCACGCCGCCCACCGAGAACCCGCCGAGCAGCCCAAGCACGACCGCAACCGGCCACGCCAGCCAGGCCGGCAGCGAGCCGGCCGGGGGCGCGGCGCTCGGGGCGGCAGGCTCGGGCACGGCTCCACCGTAGGGAGGCGGCCGGGGCGGGATGCTGCACCGCCCGGCGGCGGCCAACGGCCGGAGCGGCCGGGGCTGCTGCACCGCCCGGCCCGAGCACCGTTCGACCGGAGCGACGGATGCGGCACCGGCCGGCCCGCGGGCGGCGCGACCGTCGGCCGCGGCCCGGACGCCGGGTGTTGCACCGCCCGGGGCGGGGGCGCCGTCCTACGCTGCGGCCCGTGCCCGACCGCCCGCCGCGCCGGCACTCGGCCGTCGTCTGGTGGGTGGTGGCCCTCCACACGGCGTTCGGCCTGGCCTACACCCTGCTGACCCCGCAGTACCGGGGCCCGGACGAGGCGAGGCACGTCGACATGGTCCGCCAGTACCGGGCCGAGCTGGGCTCGAAGGACCCGACCGAGGCCAGCCCGCTGCCGGCGGCGATCGGCCGCAGCTCGGGCATCGTCGCCCCCTTCGCCGTCCCCCGCCCGCCCCAGCGGGCCGAGGACGCGCCCGACCGGGGCGACCGGGTGCCCTTCGCCGACCTGGCCCCACCGGGCGAGCAGGCCGGCGCCAGCCGCAACCAGCTCACCTCGCACCCGCCGCTCGCCTACGTCGCCACCGGGGCGGCGTCGACGGTCGCCGGCGGCCTCGTCCCCGCCGACGTGTGGTCCTGGGACCGGGAGGTCGAGCTCTACCGGCTCCTCGACGTGCTCGTCGTCGCCCCCCTCCCCCTCCTGGCGTCGGCCGCCGCCCTGGCCGTCGGCCTCTCCCGGGCCGCCGGCGCCGTGGCGGCCTCGTTCACCCTGCTCGTCCCCATGTCGACGTGGATCGGGTCGGTCGTGACCAACGACGCGCTCGTCCCGGTGCTGGCCGGCGCGGCCGTCGTCGCCGCCCTTCGCCACGCGGCCGGCGACGGCGAGCGCCGGTGGGCCTGGTGGGCGGCCGCCGCGGCGGCCGGCGCCGCGCTGACCAAGGCGACCGGCGCCCTCCTGCTGCCGTGGACGGCGGTGGTCGTCGCCCTCGGCACCGCCCGGGTGTGGCGGGCGGGACGGCGGCGGGCCGCGGTCGTCACCGGCACCGTGGCCCTCGCCCTCCTGGCCGCGGGGTCGTCGTGGTACGTGACGAACCTGGTGCGCTTCGGCGACCCGCAGCCGAGCGACGTCCAGCCGGCGCCGGCCGCCGAGGGCTTCGAGGCGGACGTGGGCGACTTCCTCCCGCTGTGGGCCGACCGGGTCACGAGCACGTTCTGGGGCCAGCCGGCCCGGCGCACGGGCGTGACCCTCGCCTGGCCGGTGATCCACGGGCTGACCGCGCTCACCCTGGTCGCCGTCGGCGTGGCCCTCGCCTCCCGGCGGCGGGAGCGGTGGGTGGCCGCCGCCCTCGTCGCCCTCGTCGCCGTCCAGGTCGCCCTCCTCCACCGGAGCAACTGGAAGGCGCACGCCCGCTACGGCGGCGAGCACGCCCTCCAGGGCCGCTACCTGTACGCCCTGCTCGTGCCCCTGGCCACGCTGGCCGCCCTGGCCGCCTGGCGCCTGCTGCGGGACCGCCCCGCCTGGCTGTCCCGGCTGGCCGTGGCGCTGGCCGCCGCCGGCGCGGCCGTCCACGTCGCCCTCGGGCGGTCGATGCTCGACGGCTACTGGGCCGGTCCGTCCCGGCTGGCGGCCGTCGCCGCGTGGAGCCCGTTCCCCGTCGGGGTGACGGCCGCGCTGCTCGCCCTGCCCCTGGCCGTCGCCGCCGCGGCCGTCGCCGCCGCCGTGGTGGCCGTCCGGGCCGGGCGTCAGGCGCCGGTGGGCGCGGCCCAGGTCAGCCGCACCCCGCCCCTGGACACCGCCCTCGGCGAGCGGGTGGCGACGACCCGCAGCAGCCGCTCGTAGCGGTCGACCAGCCGGTCCCAGTCGCACTCCCGCTCGACGTAGGCCCGGCCGGCGGCGCCCAGCCGGGCGGCCAGGCCCGGGTCCTCCTGGAGCCAGTCGACGGCCGCCGAGAACTGGGCGTAGCCCTCGTAGGGCAGGGCCCCGCCGCTGCGCCGGGCGTGGCCGGCCAGCACCGCGCACCGCCCCTGCACCAGCGCCGCCGCGCCCTGGGCCCACGCCTCCACCAGCACCAGCGAGAAGCTCTCGAAGTACGAGGGCTGCACGAGGGCCAGCGCGCCCGCGACCGCGGCCCGCCGCTCGGCCTCGTCGACCCACCCGGTGAGGATCACGTCGGGGTGGGGCGGGAGGGGGCGCACCGGCTCCCCCACCAGCACGAGCTTGAGCGGGCCGGGCCTGGCTGCCTTGTGGGCGGCGAAGAAGCTGGTGAGCTCGTCGGTGCCCTTGGCGGGGTCGATGCGGCCGACGCAGACGAGGTAGGGCGCGTCGCCGAGCCCGTGGCGGGCCCGGAAGGCGGCCGGGTCGCCGACCGGCGGGTCCAGGTCGGTGCCGAGCCCGACGACGGCCGTGTGCCGCAGGCGGCCGAACCGCCCGCGCAGCAGCGCCTGCTCCTCGGGGGTCAGGCACACGAGGGCGTCGGCCCGGCGGACGAGCCGGTCGAACAGCGCCAGCCGCAGCGGCGGCTCGTCGTGGGCCGTCGGGTGGAGCACGGTCGGCGTGTGGGCGGCCGCCACCGGGAGCCCGTCGGCCGTCGTGCGGTACAGGTAGGTCCAGAACCCGGCGACGTCGAACCCGGCCGCCTCCCGGGCCAGCCACGGCCCCAGCCCGGGCAGGCTCGGCCCCTGGGCCCGCATCCACTCCCGCTGGAGCGGCAGGGCGGCCGGCGTGGGCCCGTAGGCGGCCCGGCGGTTGAGCTCCCCGAAGCGGCGGTCGTCGCGGGGCCGGTCCACGCCGAGGCGGTGGACGACGACGCCGTCGACCTCCTCGTCGCCGGCCGGGTAGTGGTCGGCCCAGTCGACGTAGGACCTCGCCCTCGACGTGAGCACGTGGACCTCGTGGCCCCGCGCCGTGAGGTGGGTGGCGGTCAGGCGGCAGGCCAGCTCGGCGCCGCCGGCCACCTCCCGCCCGTAGCGCTGCACGACGAACAGCAGCCGCACCTAGACCACCTCGGCCAGCGCCTCGAGCAGGGCGGCGCGGGGGTCGGCGGCGGCCACCTCGGCCAGCCGCTCGCGGCCGGCCCGCACGAGGGCCGCCGACACCTCCGGCCGCTCGGCCGTCATCGCCATGGCCTCGGCCAGCAGCGCCGGCCCGGCGTCGGGCGGCAGCAGGAGCGCGGCGCCGCCGGCCGTCTCCGGCACGGCCGCCACCGCCTTGGCCACGGCCGGCGTGTCGAGCGCCATGGCCTCGAGCAGCGGCACGCAGAACCCCTCGTGCTCGCTGGCGGTGACGAAGGCGTCGGCCCGGCGCAGGTGG
>DASWMK010000168.1 GCA_036399815.1 Acidimicrobiales bacterium | reverse complement strand
CGGCGGCCAGGCGGCTCCGGCGGCCGGCCACGGCCGTGGCGACGGCCCCGGCCGCGGTCAGCCCCCTCGCCCACCGGTGGAAGCGCCCGGCCCGGCCCTGCCGGTAGGGCTCGGCCGACAGGCCCATGGCCCGCTCCATCCACGTCGACGCGGCGAGGTCGACGGCCGCGCCGAGGACGCCGAGCCGCCGGGCCGGCCCGGCGTCGGCCGGGGCGACGAGGCCCATGGCCAGCCCGCCGGACGCCGCCGCCGCGCTGCCGACGAACACGAACGGCAGCTGCGGGTGGGCGTCGTGCCAGGCGGGGACGGCCGTGTCGGCGGTGAGGACGGCCGTGTAGCTGGCGACGGCGGGGGCCAGGGCGGCCGCCGCCAGCCCGGCGACCCGGCCGGCGCCGGGGAGCAGGCCGGTCACCTCCGAGGCGGCGGCGGCCCCGGCCGGCGGGCCGTAGGCGGCGAGGAGCCAGGTGCCGACGCTCATCGGCGAGGTCGGCTTGGCCACCCGCAGCATGTTGGCGAACCGGCCCGGGCGCCCGAGGTCGTGCACGAGGAACGCCGTGCTGGCGGCGAGGTGGGCGGCGGCCGCCAGCCGGCCGGCCCGCCGCAGGGCCCGGTTGCCGGTGAGGTCGGCGCCGGCGGCGAGCAGCGAGGACCCGGCCATGATCCCACCGGCCGCGAAGTAGGCGGGGATGTCCCACTTCCACACCGGCCGCTTCAGCACCGGCCGGCCGTGGTACGAGCGGAACTCGGCCGCCGGCACCATCGGCTCCTCGCCGCCGCGCCGCCCGCCGGCCCCCGGCATCAGCGCCGGCCCAGGAACGCGACGACGGCGCCGACGGCCATGGCCGCGGCCGCCGCGCTGGCCCGCCGCCACATGGCCGGCAGGTCGCGCGTGGTGACGACCGGGTCGGGCGGCAGCCCGTAGACCTCCGGCTCGTCGAGGAGCAGGAAGAAGGCGCCGTCGCCGCCCACGCCGTCGGCGTCGTCGTGCCCGTAGAGGCGGGCGGACCCGACGCCGGCGTCGTGCAGCTCCCCCACCCGGCGGGCGGCCCGCTCCCGCAGCACGTCGAGCCGGCCGAACTGGATCGAGTCGGTCGGGCAGGCCTTGGCGCAGGCCGGCTCGAGGCCGCCCTTCAGCCGGTCGTAGCACATGGTGCACTTCCAGGCCCGGCCGTCGCCCCGCCGCTGGTCGATGACGCCGTAGGGGCAGGCGGGGATGCAGTAGCCGCACCCGTTGCAGATGTCCTCCTGCACCACGACCGTGCCGAACTCCGTGCGGAACAGCGACCCGGTGGGGCACACGTCGAGGCAGGCGGCGTTGGTGCAGTGCTTGCAGATGTCCGACATCATCAGCCAGCGCATCCCGGCCCGGTCCCCGTCGCCGGCGGTCGGCTGCTCGACGAAGGCGACGTGGCGCCAGGCGTTCGCCCCGAGCGAGCCGGTGTTGTCGTAGGACCACCCGAGCAGGTCGAGGCCGGCCTCGGGGACGCCGTTCCACTCCTTGCAGGCCACCTCGCACGCCTTGCACCCGATGCACACCGACGTGTCGGTGAAGAAGCCGACGCGGGGCGGTGGCTCCTCCCACCCGGCGTCGGGCGCCGGGTCCACCGGGCCGAGGAGGCGGTCGCGCAGGCGGGTCACGGGGGTCCCCCCTCGCCGGCCCGGCGCCGGTGGTCCTCGACGTAGCGCAGGAGCGCCTCGCCGGTCGGCCGCCGGCCCGGGCGGATGTCGCAGGCGCCCACCTTGCTCTCCTGGATGTGCACGTTGGGGTCGAGGGTGATGCCGAACAGGTCGTTCGCCGCGTCGCCGGTGGTGAGGCCGCCGCCCTGGCCCCAGTGGTACGGGATGCAGACCTGGTGGACGGTGCGGCCGGCCACCCGCAGCGGCACCAGCCGGTCGGTCACCAGCACCCGGGCCTCGACCGCCGACCGGGCGGTGACGAGGTGGGCCCAGCCCAGGTGGGTCAGCCCCCGCTCGGCGGCGAGGGCCGGCGACACCTCGACGAACAGCTCGGGCTGGAGCTCGGCCAGCAGGGGCACGTAGCGGCTCATGCCGCCGGCCGTGTGGTGCTCGGTCAGCCGGCTCGTCGTGAACACGTACGGGTACACCTCGCTGCCCGGCGCGCCCGGCCCCGGCTGGCCGGGGTTGGCGGCGTGCGGGAACACCTGCCGGACGGGGTTGGCCTGCTGGCCGTACAGGGCGTTGGCGACCGGCGACTCGGCCGGCTCGTAGTGGGTCGGGAGCGGCCCGTCGACCAGCCCGGCCGGCGCGAACAGCCACCCCTTCCCGTCGCCCTGCATCACGAACGGGTCGGCGCCGCCGAGCGCGTCCTCGCCCTTCGCGCCCGGCGGTGGCTCGTACGACGGCGGCTTGGTCCGCTCGAAGTCCGGCACGTCGAGGCCGGTCCACTCGCCCCGCTCGGCGTCCCACCAGACGTAGGCCTTGCGCTCGCTCCACGGCCGGCCCTCGGGGTCGGCCGACGCCCGGTTGTAGAGGATGCGCCGGTTGGCCGGCCAGGCCCAGGCCCACTCGCCGGCGACCGGCCCCTGCGCCTCCGGGGGCGGCCGGCGGGCGGCCTGGTTCACCCCGCCGGCGTACACGCCGCTGTAGATCCAGCACCCCGCCGTGGTGGTGCCGTCGGCCCGCAGGTCCGTGAAGCCGTCGACCGGCCGGCCCGTCGCCAGGTCGACGCCGTTGATCTCCATCAGCACGGCCTCGGCCGACGGCTCGTCGTGCTCGCCGTGGGTCGGGTAGTCCCAGGTGAGGTCGAGGATCGGGCGGTCCCGCTCGTCGGTCGACCCGGCCAGCCGCTCCCGGACCATCCGGCCGAGGTGGAAGAAGAACCACAGCTCGGAGCGGCAGTCACCCGGCGGCTCCACCGCCTTCTCCCGCCACTGGAGCAGGCGCTGGGTCTGGGTGAACGTGCCCTCCTTCTCGACGTGCGAGGCGGCCGGCAGCAGGAACACCTCCGTGCGGCACTGCTCGGGGACGATCTCGCCGGTCGCCACCTCCGGCCCGTCCTTCCACCAGGTCGCGCTCTCGATCTCGAACAGGTCGCGCACGACGAGCCAGTCCAGGTTGGCCATGCCGAGGCGCTGGGCCCGCCCGTTGGCCGAGCCGACGGCCGGGTTCTGGCCGAGCAGGAAGTAGCCGCTGATCTTCCCGTCGATCATGTCGAGCACCTGGCGGTAGGTGCCGTGGTCGCCGTCGATGCGGGGCAGGTGGTCGTAGCACCAGTCGTTCTCGGCCGTGGCCGCGTCGCCCCACCAGGCCTTCAGGAGGCTGACCGTGTAGGCGTCGGCCCGGCCCCAGAACCCGGCCCGGCGCTGCCCCGTGATCCCCTCCAGGTACGACGCCAGGTCGCGGTGCTTGCCGGCGTCGGGCATCGGCAGGTAGCCGGGCAGCAGGTTGTAGAGGGTCGGGATGTCGGTCGACCCCTGGATGCTGGCGTGGCCCCGGAGGGCGAGGACGCCGCCGCCGGGCCGGCCCATGTTGCCGAGCAGCAGCTGGATGATCGCCCCCGTGCGGATGTACTGCGCGCCGACGGTGTGCTGGGTCCAGCCCACCGAGTACACCAGCGCCGTCGTCCGCTCCCGCCCCGAGCTCTCGGTCCACGCCCGGCACACCTCGAGGAACTGCTCCTTGGGCGTGCCGCAGACGCGCTCGACGGCCTCGGGCGTGTAGCGGGAGAAGTGGCGGCGGAGGATCTGGTACACGCAGCGGGGGTGCTGAAGCGTCGGGTCGCGGCGGGGCCCGTCGCCGTCGAGCGGGGCGCCGTGGCTGCCGTGCTCGTGGGAGGTCGCCTGCTCCCGGGCCTCGCCCTGGTCCCGCCCGCCGCTCGGCGGCTCGGCCGTCATCCCCTCGTACTGCCAGGACGACGGGTCGTACAGGCGGTGCTCGGCGTCGAAGCCGGAGAACAGCCCGTCCAGGTCCTCGGTGTCGAGGAAGCGCTCGTCCACGATCGTCGACGCGTTCGTGTAGGCGAGGAGGTACTCGCGGAAGTCGAGGCCGTGCTCGAGGATGTGGTGGACGACGCCGCCCAGGAAGGCGATGTCGGTCCCGGCCCTGAGCGGGACGTGCAGGTCAGCGAGGGCGCTGGTCCGGGTGAAGCGGGGGTCGACGTGGATGACCTTCGCGCCCCTGGCCTTGGCCTCCATCACCCACTGGAACCCGACCGGGTGGCACTCGGCCATGTTCGAGCCCTGGATGACGATGCAGTCCGCGTTCGCGAGGTCCTGCTGGTAGGTGCTCGCCCCGCCCCTGCCGAAGGATGTCCCCAGACCGGGGACGGTGGCCGAATGTCATATGCGGGCCTGGTTCTCGATCTGGATGGCGCCCAACGCGGTGAACAGCTTCTTGATGAGGTAGTTCTCCTCGTTGTCCAGGGTGGCGCCGCCCAGGCTGGCGATCCCCGTCGTGCGCCGGAGGGGGACGCCGTCCTCGTTCGTGTCCTGCCACCCGGCCCGGCGGGCGGCGAGGACCCGGTCGGCGATCATCTCCATCGCCGTGTCGAGGTCGAGGTCCTCCCACTCGGTGCCGTAGGGCCGCCGGTAGCGGACCTTCGTCTGGCGGAGCGGGCTCGTCACGAGGTTCCGGCTGGCGCTGCCCTTCGGGCACAGCCGGCCCCGGGAGAGCGGGCTGTCCGGGTCGCCCTCGATCTGGGTGACCCCGCCGTCCTTGACGTACACCCGCTGCCCGCACCCGACGGCGCAGTAGGGGCAGACCGAGCGGGCGACGTGGTCCGCGTCCTCGGTGCGGGGCCGCCACGCGGCGGTGCGCTCGGACACGGCGGCCGCGCCCCGGCCCAGCCCGTCCCGGCCCGTCACCTGGCGAAGGACCGGCCAGCGCCCGAGCAGCGCGCGCACGTCCATCCGCCGCCGCCGCTACCCGTGCCCCCCGCCGCCAAACACGGTCAGCGGGTGCTCGAGGCGAACTTGCGGGACGCCAGGTACGAGAACACGGCGGTGATGCCGACGGCCCACACGACGGCGACGAGCACGTCGCTGCCGGGGTCGCGGCCGTTGTAGAGGGCGCGGACGGCGTCGGTCAGCACGGTGAACGGGTTGTGCTCGGCGAACACCCGGAGCGCGGCCGGCATGTTGTCGGGGTCGACGAAGGCCGACGACACGAACGTCAGCGGGAACATCCAGATGAACCCGGCCGAGTTGGCCGCCTCGACCGAGCCGACCGACAGCCCGATCAGCGCCTGCACCCACGAGAAGGCGTAGGAGAAGCCGAACAGCAGCAGGGTGGCGCCGACCGCGCCGGCCAGGCTCCCCTCGAACCGGAAGCCGACGAGGAAGGCGACGACGATCATCACGACGAACGTCAGCGCGTTGCGCACGAGGTCGGACACGGTGCGGCCGACGAGGACGGCGGGCTGGTGCATGGGCAGGGAGCGCAGGCGCTCGACGATGCCCTTCTGCAGGTCGTCGGCCAGGCCGACCCCGGTGAAGCCGGAGCCGAACAGCACGGTCTGCGCGAAGATCCCGGGCAGCAGGTACTGGCGGTAGCTGGCGTAGCCGGGCACCTCGATCGAGCCGCCGAAGACGTAGACGAACAGCAGCACGAACATCACCGGCTGGACGACGACGAAGATGATCAGCTCCGGGTTGCGGGGGATGGCCCGCAGATGGCGGGACGCCTCGGTCCAGCTGTCCCTGGCGAACCAGGCGGGGCCGTCCTCGATCTCGACGGTCGTCGCCGCGGTGGTCGCGGTGGCCGCCGTCATCCCCGGTCCTCCCCGTCCTCGGCGGCGTGGCCGGTGAGCTGGAGGAACACGTCGTCGAGGGTCGGCCGGCGCACGCCGACGTCGGCCACCTTCACGCCGGCCTCGTCGAGGGCCCGGACCACCGCCGGCACCATGCCGGTGGCGTCCTCGACGGGGATGCCGACGAGGCGCCGGTCCCGGTCGACCTGCTCGGCCGCGCAGGCGTGGGGGTGCAGAATGGCCGTCACCCGGTCGAGGTCGGCCGGGTCCTGCACGGTCACCTCGACCCGGTCGCCGCCGATCTCCCGCTTCAGCTCGCTCGACGTGCCCCTGGCGATGACGGTCCCGTGGTCGATGACGACGATCTGGTGGGCCAGCCGGTCGGCCTCCTCCAGGTACTGGGTGGTGAGGAGGGTGGTGGTGCCCTCCCGCCCGAGCTCCTCGATGAGGTCCCACATGGCCAGGCGGCTCCGGGGGTCGAGCCCGGTGGTCGGCTCGTCGAGGAACAGCACCGACGGCCGGCCGATCAGCGACATGGCGATGTCCAGCCGCCGGCGCATGCCCCCCGAGTAGGTCTTCACCACCCGGCCGCCCGCCTCGGTGAGGTCGAACCGGTCGAGCAGCTCGGTCGCCCTCGCCCGGGCCTCCGGCCGGCGGAGGTGGAAGAGGCGCCCGACGATCTCGAGGTTCTCGAAGCCGGAGAGGCGCTCGTCGACGGCGGCGTACTGCCCGGTCAGGCCGACCCTGGCCCTCGCCCGGCGGGGCTCTGCGACGACGTCGACGCCGTCGATCGTGGCCCGCCCGGCGTCGGGCCGGATCAGCGTGGTGAGGATGCGGACGGTCGTGGTCTTCCCGGCGCCGTTGGGCCCGAGCACGCCGAGCACCGAGCCGCGCTCCACCTCGAGGTCGACGCCCCGCAGGGCCTCGGTCGACCCGAACCGCTTGGTGAGGCCCTCGGCGACGACAGCCGGCACGGCCGACAGCCTGCCGCGCGCGGTGGCGGCGCGCGGTGCATTTCGCTCCTAGGCTCTCGGCTCGTGGGAGCGGGGGTCACCGAGGTCGACGTCCGGCTCGACGACGGCCGGGCCCTGCACGCCTACGACACCGTGCCGGAGGGCGGCGACGACCGGCTGGCCGTGTTCTGGCACCACGGCACGCCGAACACGGGGGCGCCGCCCGCGCCCCTGGTCGCGGCCGCCGAACGGCTGGGGCTGCGGTGGGTGTCCTACGACCGCCCGGCATACGGCGGGTCGACCCCCCACCCGGGCCGGTCGGTGGGGTCGGCGGCCGGGGACGTGGCGGCCGTCGCCGACGCGCTCGGCATCGACCGGTTCGCCGTGATGGGCCACTCGGGCGGCGGACCGCACGCCCTGGCCTGCGCGGCGCTGCTCGGCGAGCGGGTCGTCGCCGTGGTGGCCGCGTCCGCGCTGGCGCCGTACGGGGCGGACGGGCTGGACTGGTTCGACGGGATGACCGCCTCGGGGGTGGCGGCGCTGCAGGCCGCGCTGGCCGGCCGGGAGGCGATCGAGCGCCTCGCGGCGTCCGGCGCCGAGTACGACCCCGAGTTCACCGAGGCCGACCTGGCCGCCCTGCGGGGCGAGTGGGCGTGGATGCTGGAGGTGGTGAACGCGGCGATGGCGGGCGGCCCCGACGGCCAGATCGACGACGACCTGTCGTACGTGCGGCCGTGGGGCTTCGACGTCGCCGACGTCCGCTGCCCGGTCCTGCTCCACCACGGCGCCCGAGACCGCATCGCGCCGGTGGCCCACGCCCGCTGGCTGGCCGAGCACTGCCCCGACGCCGAGCTGCGCGTGTTCGACGACGACGGCCACGTCAGCGTCCTCACGAAGTCCCCCGAAGCCCTGGAGTGGCTCCGCACCGTCGCCGCCTGACACACGGCGGGCGCCGCTGGGACCGTCGAAGCGACGTGGCTGCCGTCCCTCTCGGTGGTCAGCGGTGGGTGCGGTAGCGGAGGTAGACGACGCCGTTGTCGAAACGGCGCTCTTCGAGCAGGTCCAACTCCGTGCGGGCGGCGCTCCCGAACGCGGGCTTGCCCCGGCCGACGACCACCGGGCCGACGAAGAGGTGGCACTCGTCGACCACGCCGGCGTCGAAGGCATGGGCGGCGAGGGTCGCCCCGCCGATGGTGAGGTCGCCGGCGGCCGACGCCTTGAGGTCGCGGACGGCATCGGGGTCGAAGCGGGGCTCGAGCCGTGTGTTGGCCGTCGACACCGTGCGGAGGGTCGTGGAGTAGACGACCTTGTCCGCGCTCTGCCAGACGCCGGCGAAGTCGGCCCGCAGCTCCGACTGCGCGGCCAGGGTGGGGTCGGTCTCCCACACGGCCATCGTCTCGTACAGCCGCCGGCCGTAGAGGTAGGTGCCGACAGGGCGCACGAGGTCGGTGATGAAGCCGAAGTACTCGTCGGTCGGCTCGGCCCAGTCGAAGCGGCCGTCGGCGTCCTCGATGTGGCCGTCGAGGGTCACGTTCGCCACGTACATCAGCTTGGCCATGGGCCTCCTCCGGCGTCAGCGGGACCGCCCCGGCGAGCCAACGTACGCGCGAGCGCACGACGCGGGCAGCTGAGCGGTCGCCGGCTGCTAGGCGCCGTGCCGATCGAGGACGCGCTCGGCGCGATCGAGCTGGCGGGGCGCGTCTTCGGGGTGGTGGCGGATCTGCCAGGACGTGCACCGCAGCGCGTGGTGGGCGACGTGCGCCCGGAGCACGCGTGGCTCGATGCCCGTCGCCTCGACGACGTCCCAGACCGGCTGATCGTGGCCGTCGAGGTCGTACGCGAACCGCACGAGGTCGAAGCGGGGATCGCCGGCGCACGCGCCGTCCCAGTCGATGATGCCGGTGAGCGCGCCGTCGTCACCGGGGAACCACGCCGGGTCGGCGTCGGCGCCGAGGGCCTCGACGCGGTCGAGCACCGCCGCGCTGCGTCGACCGCCGGAGCGCAGCGGCTCGTGCATCGCCCAGCCGTCCACGCCGACGGTGAGGGTGTCCACGACCGACGCCCCCCAGGGGAGCAGGTCGGCGCCGGCAGCGGACACGCCACCCCGACCATGGCGGCGACGCACGCCACCACCTGCTGCACCATCGCCGGTGAGGGGTTGTCGACCGACGCCCCCGGCAGCACCTGCTGCGCCGACAACGTGCCGCCGTCGACCACGAGGACGTGCCGGTACTCGGGGACGGGGACCCCGCGTGATCGGAGCTCGGCGAGGGCGGGGAGGAGCCCGGCGTAGCGGTCGGCGACGGTCTCGTCTGGGAACCGCTTGAGGACCACCGGCTCGCCGTCCGGCTCCGTCGCCCACCATGCCCCACCGGACTCGCCGGCCTCGACCCGACCGCCGAGCTCGAAGCCCAGCCGACGCAGCCGCGCCCGGTTCGCGTCGCCACGCGCCGAGCGGGTCAGCCGTCGACCGCGTGGCGGACGTACACGACGCCGCCGCCGAACGCCCGGGTGTCGACCAGCCCGAGCCGTGCCTGCACGCCGGCCGGCAGGGCGCGCTTGCCGCCACCGACGATCGCCGGGACGAGGAACAGCTGCACCTCGTCGACGAGCCCGGCGGCCAGCGCCTGCCCGGCCAGGTCGGCGCCGCCGATCGACAGGTCCGTGTCGGCCCGCTGCTTCAGCTGCCGGATCAGACCGGGGTCGAAGTCCCGCTCGATGCGCGTCCGTGCGCTCGCCGCCGACGTCATCGTCCTCGAGAACACGATCTTGTCGGCGGCTCGCCAGACCGAGGCGAAGTCCCGGATGACCTCGGGGTCGTCGTCGGCCAGACCGGCCGTCTCCCAGAAGACCATCGTCTCGTACATCCTGCGCCCGTACAGGTGGGTGGCGATGGGCCGCTCGAGGTCGTTGACGAACCCGTGCACCTCCTCGTCCGGCGCCGCCCAGTCGAACCGCCCGCTCGCGTCCTCCACGTAGCCGTCGAGCGACGCGATGGCCGAGTAGATGAGTTTGCCCACGCTCACGCTCCAGTGTCGACTCGGTGATCCGGGCGTTTCCACTGAGACTCCCCTCGCTCCCGAGACTCATCGGACCCGGACTACGGCGGACGTCCGGCGCAATCCACTCCGGCGCCTCGGGACTTGGGCATCGGTCGTTCGTGCGGCCGCCGCGTTCGCCGACAAAGTGAGACCGGTGGCTGCTGAGCGACACACCTCGGCGGCCTGTGCGGAATGCGCTGCTACCTTCCTCGGGCGGCGACGCCAGCGCACCTCGACTTGTTCGGGCCGCGCAGCGGTGCTTCCCCATGGTGGGCCTCGCAGCGATGCGACACCTCCAGTATGCGCCGGCCGCCCGAAGGCGTGCGATAGGCGGCGAGGTCGAACACAACGGCGCGTGGCGCCGACATGACCACTCACGACCGGCCACCTCGCCGAGCACGTGGCCCGGTAGCTCAGCGCTGACATCGGCAGGACCGCGACGGCGTGGCGGTGACCAGTCGTCTGCGCCGGGCTACGAGCGATCAGGGCTCGCGCCTTGCACGCCTACAGCGCCGCTGGAGTTCCGTCCGTCAGCAGTGCAGCCGTGCGACGCTCATGTCGTGCGAGAGCTTGCCGGCCGCCTCTACGTACCGAAGGTGTACCCGATCGAGGCGGAACGCCAGGCGGTCGTCGAACTGTTGGAGTACGCCATCGAGGCGAGCGGCGGCCGGCTCGTGTACAGCTCCTTCCGCGAACAGCTCGTCGCCCCGATCTACTTCGGAGCCGATGACACCCAGGGTGGGCGCTACGGCATTCTCGTCTACCCGTTCACGACGACTCGCCGCGAGACGAAGAACCGGCCGCGTGACGAGCACCGGGCTCAGATTCGGCTCGGCGATCCGGTGCGAACTCGGGATGAGGACAACCGCGTCGCGCGTGACATCGCGGGAGTGGACGTCACGTTGGTACTCGCAGTCGACCCCGAAAGCGAGTTCATCGTCGGCCTTGACCCGCTCGTGTACGACGACCTTCCAATGGGCATCTCGGTCTACTACCGCGACCGGCATGTCGAGCTTGCCGACGAACACGCGTGGGCAGTATGGGAACGCAAGAAGACGGGAGGGAAGCGGCGCCCGAGTTGGGAGGGACTGGAAACCCTCGTCGGGTTCAGGCCGCACCGCCTGCTGGACTATGTGCGGTTCGAGTCGAAGGCCACCGCGCTCGGTCTCGATCCTGGTCTACGTCGCTCGCTGGCCGAGACGTTCCTCACCTCTGACTCCGGTCCGCATCGTCTCGAAACGTTCTTCGGCCTGCCGTCGGAAACCATCCTCGACATCATCGGTTCGAACTTCCGACTGGGCATCGCTGTCCGCGGAGGGGTCGCCGAGCATCACCTTGCAGCGGCGCTGCGCGTCGACCCGTCGGTCGCTCACGTCCAGGAGATCGACGAGGACGGCCAGCCCGACCTCCGCGTCCAGCTCATCGACGGACGCACGCTTCTGGTCGAGTGCAAGACCGTCAGCAAGGACCGCTACAAGAACGGCGGCGACTTCAAGGTTGAAGTTCAGAAGACCCGCGACTCAGGGACCGGCCGAAAGTACACGTTCGACCAGTTCGATGTCGTGGCCGCGTGTCTCTTTCCCTCGACCGGCATCTGGGAGTACAGGTTTCAATGGACTGCGAACCTCACGCCGTGGAAGGAGGACAACACACGGATACAAGCGATTCAACGAGTCGACTCCACTTGGCGCGTCCGCTTCGCAGACCTCGTTGTTTGACACATCAAGAGGGGAGCAGTGTTCACGTCGCGGCGGCTACGCCCTCGGCGACCCTTCGACCCAGCAAGGGCGGCACAGAATTGCCGATCTGAGACTGGATCGAGCCTCTGCGCCCGACGAAGGCGAACGAATCGGGGAAGGTGAAGAGCCGGCGTAGCTCCGGGACTCGCAGCCGCCGATTCTCCCAGTGAAACGGACCCACGTTCGGCCCCGGTTGAGCCTGGATTGTCGGCGACGGACGGCTCGGATCGAGCTTCAACAGGAACGACCAGTAGCGGGTTCGCCAACCGAACACCGGGTTCGGGTGACCTCGCTCGGCCGTGTAGTGGAGGTAGTTGTCGCCTGGCGGGATGTCGGGCAGCAGATGGCCCCACTTGCCGCGGACAACCTCTTCTGGCTCGGGTTCCGTCACGAGCCCATTCAGAGCTTCGCCGGCCGTGACGTGCGGCAGCGGCCCGCCGACGACTCGCCGCCGCTCCCACTCCCCGTGGTGTGTCGGCTCCGGCAGCTCCGGCGACTTCTCGCCCTTGGCGGCACCAACGATGAAGAGGCGGGGCCGCGCCTGGGGGATCCCGTAGTCGGCGGCGTTCAGGACTCGCCAGCTGAAGCGGTAGCCCGCGTCGTCGATCTCCCTTAGCAACCGCTCGAACGCTGGACGGCTCGCCTTGTTGTCGAACGTCAGCGCGTAGACGTTCTCGAGTATGAAGTGCCGCGGCCGGGCCTCGACGAGCACACGCGTGTACGCCTGAAGGAGGCTCGCTGCAGGGTCGACACCGTCACGCTTCCAGTCGAGCCAAAACCCGGACTTCGAGAAGGCGACGCACGGAGGACCTCCGACGAGCAGAGCAGGTCGCTCGCGGCCCGTGAACCCGCCCGCGCGCAGGATGTCTCGTGTGGTGATTCCTCTCGGCGCACCGGTCGCGAGCGGATACAGGTCGGCGCGGACGACTTCCTGCAGGCCGGGGAAGAAGGCGCTGGCGTTCTTCTCCATCGTGTCGGCAGCGTCTTCGTCCCACTCGACGGCGACCGTGGTCCGAAAACCGGCTGCCTCGATCCCCAGGTCGAGGCCGCCGGCACCCGAGAACAGCGAAATCGCCGAACCGACAGCCATGGCGCGAGTCTGGCTCCCTGCGCCGTGCGGGGCGCGCATGGTCGACCCCGCCAGGAGGCTCAGCTGGTTGCCTTGTCGGCGACGGTCACGGCTCGTCAAGCCAATGGCCGGAGGGTAAGCAGGGGGTGTGACAGTGAAGCCGGCGGCGGGCGAGCCCGAACGGTCGCTGACCAGCCCTCCTGCGGTCCCGAAGACGTCCTTCGCGTCGAGCGAGGCCGCGCGCCGGCGTATGCAGACGCAGCGGCGTGTCGGGACCGGACCGGAGCTCGCGGTTCGGCGAGCAGCGCACCGGCTAGGCCTGCGGTTCTTCGTCAATCGGCGCCCGCTCCCCGGCCTCCGGCGCACAGCAGACCTGGTGTTCCCAGCAGCGCGCGTCGCCGTGTTCGTCGACGGGTGCTTCTGGCACGGGTGCCCGGTTCACGCCCGCGGCACGATCCGTAAGAACACCTGGTACTGGCCCGAGAAGATCGCGAGCAACCGGCGCCGCGACGACGACACCGACGCTCGCCTTCAGGCCGAAGGCTGGCTTCCGCTACGGATCTGGGAACACGAGCATCCGACTGACGCCGCACTTCGCATCCAAGCGTCGGTCGGGAAGCGGCGTCGCCGAACGGTCGCTTGACCCCGACAGTGACCGCCCGAGCCACCGGGACGGAGGTTCGATCGCACGTTCGCGTCCGACGACTCGGTGCTGTTCGACCCTTCGTCGGCGACAGGCTGACTGGATCCTTGGCGTTCGCCTTGATCTCGCCGTGCCCGATGGTCGGCGTCAAACACCCTCAAAAGGTCCGCTCTGAAGCGCGACCCCATGAGCGTCTGCAACGAACGGAGGTCCGCCACGATCGGCGCCGTCGGCGAATGACAAAGGCGTCGTTCGCCATGCCGATGGCACGTGCGGACCGAGCGCGCAAAGAGGCACGCTCGCCGGCTCGCTACCACACGCGACGTGCGTCTGAGGCGCTCGATCCAGCGTGTCGGAGGGGGGACTTGAACCCCCACGCCCTTGCGGGCACTAGCCCCTCAAGCTAGCGCGTCTGCCTATTCCGCCACTCCGACGTGGACGGTCGATGCTAGCGCGGCTGGAGCCAGACGGCGCCCGGGTCGAACGTGCCGTCGGGCCTCGGGACCAGGCCCTGGACCCGCCGGGAGAACACCGTGGCCGTGCGGAACTGGCCCAACGGGACGACCGGGGCGCGGGCCAGGACGAGGCGCTCGGCCTCGGCCCAGGCGGCCGCCCGGCGGGCCGGGTCGGGCTCGGCCCGGGCCGCGTCGATCGCCGCGTCGACCTCCTCGTCGGCCAGGCCGACGGCGTTCTCGGCCCCGCCCGAGCGGAACAGCGGGGTGAGGAAGGCGTCGGGGGTCGGGAACACGCCGACCCAACCCAGCCGGAACAGGCCCTGGCCGCCGCTGGTGGCGAACGTGGCGAACTCCTCGGGCGGCCGGCCCCGGAGGGTCGACGGGATGCCGGCCTCGGCCAGGTCGGACTGGATGGCCCGGGCGAGCGCCTCCTGCGACGCGCCCTGGTCGTAGTCGAGGGGCAGCTCGGGGACCCGGCCGTCCGGGAAGGCGGCCTCGACCAGCGAGCGGGCCCGCCGGGCGTCGTGCGAGCAGGCCGACCCGCAGGCGTCGTCGACGGCCCCCGGCACCCCGGCCGGCACCAGCGCCGCCCGGGGCGTCACCGCCGTCCCGTACGCCGCCCGCACGACGCTGTCCCGGTCGATGGCGGCCAGCACCGCCTGGCGGAAGCGCACGTCGTCGAGCGACGGGCTGCGGAGGTTGAACCCGAGGTACAGCATCGCCGGGAAGGGCACGAACCCCCTGGCCCCGGCCCTGGCCTCGGCGTCGCCCACCGCCGTCGATGGCACCTGGGACCAGTCGAGGTCGCCGGCCACCCAGGCGGCGTAGGCGTCGGCGTCGTCGGCGTAGAGGTGCAGGTCGATCCCCTCCAGGTTGGCGGCGACCCCCTCGGCCGGGCGGAGGTGGACGACGGCGCCGTCCCGCCCGGCCACCCGGAACGGGCCGCTGCCCACCGGCGACCCGGCGAAGGCCGGCGCCGACGCCGCCACCTGGGGCACCACCCCGAGCAGCGGGCTCGACAGCACCGCCGGCACCTCGGCGGACGGCCGGTCGACGGTGACCACCACCTCGCCGGCCGACGGGGCCGACACCTCGACCCCCCGCAGCGCGGTCGCCACCGGGTCGCCGGCGCCCCTCGCCGCCATCCGGGAGAGCGAAAAGGCGACGTCGCCGCCGGTCACCGCCGACCCGTCGGAGAAGCGGGCCCCCTGGCGCAGGGTGAACCGCCAGGTCCGCAGGTCCTCGGACGGCTGCCACGAGGCGGCCAGCGCCGGCACCGGGGCGCCGTCGGGTCCCGCGGCCGTCAGCCCGTCGAACAGCAGGTCGGCCGCCACCAGGGCGGCCTGGTCGGCGGGCGAGGCGGCCACCGGGTCGAACGACCCGGGGTCCTCCAGGCCCATGCGCAGCACGCCGCCCGGCTGGGCCCCCGCCGGCGGCGACGAGGTGGACGACCCCGGGCCACCGCCCGGCGCCGGCGCCGTGGACGGGGCCGCCGTCACCTGCGAGGTGGACGGGAGGGTGCCGTCGCCCGGCGCGGCCCGCTCCAGCGGCGGGGCCGACGGCGGGCCGGCGCAGGCGACGGCGAGCGTCGCCACGACGGCCGCCAGGGCGGCGGCCGACCGGCAGCGGGGCCGGTCAGTCCAGGAGGAGGACCAGGCCCGCAGTGGTGAAGGCGAAGATCAGGGCGCAGACCACCGTGATCCGGTCGAGGTTCTTCTCGACCACGGTGGACCCCGCCGCGGTGGACCCGAGGCCGCCGCCGAACATGTCCGACAGGCCGCCGCCCTTGCCGCTGTGCAGCAGCACGAGGAGGACGAGCAGCGCGGACACCACCACGTGGATGGCGACGACGACGTACGTGAGCACGGCCGACCACGCTACCAGCCGGTGGCCGCCCGGCGACCCCGCGCGGCCACCCGCCGAGGCGCTAGATGACGTCCATCCGCTCGGCGAAGTGGCACGCCGAGGGGTGACCGTGGCCGCGGTCGACGAGGGCCGGCTCCTCCTGGGCGCAGATCTCCTGCGCCTTCCAGCACCGGGTGCGGAACCGGCACCCCGACGGCGGGTTGATCGGGCTCGGCACGTCGCCGGTGAGCACGATCCGCTTGCGCTTCCGCTCGGCGTTGGGGTCCGGCAGCGGCACGGCCGACAGCAGGGCCTGGGTGTAGGGGTGGGTCGGCTCCTCGTAGATCTGCTTCCTGGTGCCGGTCTCCACGACCTTGCCGAGGTACATGACCGACACCCGGTCGGAGATGTGGCGGACGACGGACAGGTCGTGGGCGATGAACACGTAGGCCAGGCCGAGGCGCTCCTGGAGCTCCTCCAGCAGGTTCACGACGCCGGCCTGGATCGACACGTCGAGGGCCGACACCGGCTCGTCGAGCACGATCACCTTGGGCTCGAGGGCGAGGGCCCGGGCGATGCCGATCCGCTGGCGCTGGCCGCCGGAGAACTCGTGCGGGTAGCGGTTGCCGTGCTCGGGGTTCAGGCCGACGGTGCGGAGCAGCTCCCGGACCCGCTCCTTGCTGCCCTTGTTGTAGAGCCCGTGGATGCGCAGCGGCTCGGCCACGATCTCGTTGACCGGCAGCCGCGGGTTCAGCGAGGCGTACGGGTCCTGGAACACGATCTGGAGGTCGCGCCGGATGTGGCGCATCTCCCGCGAGTTCTTCCTCGTGATGTCCTCGCCGCTGAACTCCACCGCCCCCGACGTGGCCGGCGTGAGCTGGAGGATCGTCCGTCCCGTGGTCGACTTGCCGCAGCCCGACTCCCCCACCAGGCCGAGCGTCTCGCCCGGATAGAGGTCGAACGAGACGTTGCAGACGGCGTGGACCTCGCCGACCTGGCGGCGGACGATCCCGCCGCCCCGGACCGGGAAGTGCTTGACCAGGTTGCGGACCGACAGGATGGGCGTCTGCCCGTCCCGGTTCACGCCGGTCGCGGCGTCGGTCGCGGTCGCCCTCGTCGCCTCCGGCCCGGCGCCCCCGCTCGTGGCGGTCTGCGCCGTCGCCGTCGCCCCCGCCTGCTCGGGACTCGTGCTCATCGGATCCCCCCGTCGGGTCGGCTGGCCTCGGCCGTCGTGTCCGGGTCGGCCGCCATGTCGACGGCCGGCGTCTCGTCCAGCGCGGTCACCTCGAAGATCTCGTCGGCGGCCACGTCGCCCTCCAGCTCCTCCCAGAAGTGGCAGGCGGCCACGTGCCCGGGCGAGGTGGTCTGGTACAGCGGCGGCTCCTCCTCGAGGCAGCGCTGCCGGGCGAGCGGGCAGCGGGGCGAGAAGGGGCAGCCGGGCGGCAGGTTGATCAGCGACGGCGGCGCGCCGGTGATCGGCGTGAGGACCTCGCCCTCGGTGTCGAGGCGGGGCAGCGAGCCGATCAGGCCGAGCGTGTACGGCATGCGCTGGCGGTAGTAGATGTCGTCGACGGTGCCGATCTCGACGGCCCGGCCGGCGTACATCACGAGCACCTCGTCGGCCATGCCGGCGACCACGCCGAGGTCGTGGGTGATGAGGATGATCGCCGCGTGCGTCTCCTCCTGGGCCTTCTCCAGGGTCTCGAGCACCTGGGCCTGCACGGTCACGTCGAGGGCCGTGGTCGGCTCGTCGGCGATGATCACGTCCGGGTCGTTGGCCATGGCCATGGCGATGACGGCCCGCTGGCGCATGCCGCCCGAGAACTCGTGCGGGTAGTTCGAGGCCCGGTCCTTGGCGTTCGGGATGCCGACGATCTGGAGCAGGTCGATGGCCCGCGAGAGCGCTTCGCGCTTCGACACGTCGTGGTGGGCCCGCACCGCCTCGGCCAGCTGCCAGCCGACCGTGTAGACGGGGTTCAGCGACGTCATCGGGTCCTGGAAGATCATCGCCAGGTCCTTGCCCCTGAACCGGTTCAGCTCCTTGGGCTTCAGGCCGAGGATGTTGCGGCCCTGGAAGGTGACCGAGCCGCCGATCTTCGCCGTCTTCGGCAGCAGGCCCATGACGGCGAGCGAGGACACGGACTTGCCCGAGCCGGACTCGCCGACGATGGCGAGCACCTCGCCCGGCCAGACGGCGTAGCTGATGCCGCGGACGGCGTGGACGACGCCGTCGTCGGTCGGGAAGTCCACCGACAGGTCCTTGACCTCGAGGACCGGGTCGGTGGTGCCCCGGCTGGCGGTGGCGGGCCCCTCGTGGGCCTGGCCGAGCTGCACGTGGCTGACGGGCTCGGCCATCAGGCACGCACCCGGCGCTGGGTCGGGTCGAAGGCGTCCCGCAGGCCGTCGCCGAGGAAGTTCACCGACAGGGCGATCACGATGATGAACAGCCCCGGGAAGTAGAACAGCCAGGGCCTCGTGTCGTAGGCCTGCTGCCCCTCGGCCACGAGCCGGCCGAGCGACGTGTCCGGCGGCTTCACCCCGAGGCCGAGGAACGACAGCGCCGTCTCGACGAGGATGGCGACGGCCACGGTGATCGTGGCGTTCACGATGATCGGCCCGACGGCGTTGGGCAGCAGGTGGCGGAAGATGATCCGCGAGTGCGGCGCGCCGAGCGCCCTGGCCGCCTCGACGAACTCCTTCTCCCGCAGGGAGAGGAACACGCCCCGCACGACCCGCGCGATCGAGGTCCACGAGATGGCGGCGAGGGCGAGCGAGAGCAGCAACCAGCTGTTCCCGCCGCCGGTGCCCGCCAGCTTGTTGGCCAGCAGGGCGAACAGGGCGATCGACGGGATGACGAGCAACAGGTCCGTCAACCGCATGAGGATGTTGTCGACGACCCCCCGGAAGTAGCCGGCGACGGCGCCGACGAGCGTGCCGAACGTGGTCGACAGCAGGGCGACGACCAGCGCGATCTGCACGGACTTCTGGGCGCCCCTGAGCACCCGGGCGAGGCCGTCGTGGCCGGGCCCGTCGGTGCCGAAGGGATGGTCGAGGGTCGGCCCGCTCGAGAACTCGGGGGTCAGCTCGTCGTAGTCGTACTTCCAGAGCCGCCCGCCCACGAGCGAGGCGAGGATCATGAAGATCAGCACGAACAGGCTGGCGACGGCGAGCTTGTGCTGGAGGAAGCGCCGCAGCACCATCTTGAACTGGCTGCGGGCCTCGACGGTGAACTCCCGCTCGGGGCCGGCGCCGGGCTGGACCCCGTCCTCGACGACCGCGGCAGGGGCGGCGCTGCTGGTTCCCTCCCCCGGGATCCGCTCCGATGTGTCGGACATGGCGACTCCTTCGTGCCCTAGGAGAAGCGGATGCGGGGATCGAGCACGCCGTACAGGATGTCGGCGAGCAGGTTGAAGAGGATGACGATCACCCCCGTGACCATGAGCCAGGCGAGCACGATGTTCGGATCGTAGAGCCTGACGCCCTCGACGAGCAGCGTGCCCATGCCCTGCCAGGCGAACACTCGCTCGGTGATGACCGCGCCACCGAAAACGGCGGCGAAGTCGATGGCCACGACGGTGGTCAACGGGATGAGCGCGTTGCGCAGGGCGTGGCGGACGAGCACCCGGCGGTTGGACAGGCCCTTGGCCCGCGCGAGGCGCACGTAGTCGCTGTTCAGCACGTCGAGCATGGTCGCCCGCTGGTACCGGCTCCACGCCGCGAAGCTGATCAGCGCGAGGGCCAGGGTGGGCAGGGCGAGGTGGCCGAGGTAGTCGGCCCACCGCTCGAAGAAGCTGCCCGACAGGTTCGGCGACTCGGCGCCGACCGTGTACACGAGCGTGGTGTCGAACAGGTTGTTGATCCGGATGGCGGCGTACTCCTTCAACAACGCCGCCAACCAGAACACCGGTGTCGACAGGAAGAGGAAGCCGGTGAACGTGGCGATGTAGTCCCCGACGGAGTACTGGCGCACCGCGCTGTACACCCCGACGAGGACGGCGAGGGCGAGCGCCAGCAGGGTGGCGAGGATGACCATCCTGAGGGTGATGAACAGCGCCCGCTTCAGCCGGGGGTACACCTCCCGGCTGCGGTTGTCCTCGCCCATGTCACCCCGGACGAAGCCCCCGAGCCAGATGAAGTACCGCGAGATGATCGGCTTGTCGAGGTTCAGCTCCTCGCGGCGGTTCTGGATGACCGACGCGGGCGGCGGTGGCTGGCGGTTCTTGAGCTCGGCCAGGGGGTCGCCGAGGCTCGCCACCATGGTGAACACCAGCATCGACGCCACGAGCATGACCAACAGGGATACGAGGAGCCGGCGGACCACGAAACCGAGCATCGCAACTCCCTCGCTGACGGATGGAAGCGGAACCGGTCGAGGACCGGAGCGGGGGGCCGGCTGGTGCCGACCCCCCGGTTCCGAGTCCTGGTACTGCCAGAGGCGTCAGAGCCGAGTGGCTACGAGGCCTTGATACCCCACTCGTAGGCGTTCCACAGCGGGCCCTGGTTGGTCGGGTTGTCGACGATGTTCGCCACCGACGTCCGGTAGGGCAGGAACGTGGGCTTCGTGTAGAGCGGGAGGGTCGCCATGTCCTCCCAGAGGAGCTGGTCGACCTGGTTCATGAGGTCGACGGCCTCCTGCCGGTCGGTCGCGGCGAGGGCGTCGTCGAACATCGGCCCGATCTCCTCGTTGCAGTAGCTCATCTCGTTCTGGCCGCCGCCGCACTCGTACAGCGACTTGGACGAGCTCACCACGAACGGGGTGCCGACCCAGGCGAACAGGGCGAGGTCGTAGTTGGCATCCTCGAAGTTGCCGCTCTCCGGGAAGAAGAGGTCGAAGACCTCCGCGCCCTCGCGGTTGTCGATCTGGATGTCGATGCCGACCTCACGAAGCTGCGACTGGATGATCTCCTCGGTGTTCTCACGCAGGGCGTTGCCACCGGTGGTGGAGATCCGCAGGGTCAGCTTGCCGTCCTCGGGGTGGGTGTAGATGCCGTCCGAGCCCTCGGTGTAGCCGGCCTCCTCGAGGAGGGAGCGGGCCTGCTCGGGATCGAAGGCGAAGTCGGCCGCGTTGTCCTGGTACTCCGGCTGGCCGGTGAGCCAGAGCCGGTTGTTCAGGACGCTGCCCCGCTCGTCGAACTGCTGGACGGTGCGGGCCACGAGGTCCTCGCGGTCGAGGCCGAAGGCGATCGCCTGCCGGACCTCGAGCTTGCCGAGGTGCGGGTTCAGGAAGTTGAAGTCGATGTGCTCGAACGACAGGCCGAAGTTGATCTGGCTGTCGATCTCCGGCGCGAGGGCCTCCACCTGCTGCACCAGGTCGATCTGGGGCTGCGGGTAGGCGAGGTCGATCTCGCCGTTCTCGAGGGCCGCCGGGACGTTCGGCGCGTCGATGCCGAAGCGGACGACGAGCTCGTCGAGGAGCGGCGCGGGGCCCCAGTAGGACTCGTTCGGGACGAGCGTCACGTTGGCGCCCGGCTCGTAGTTCGAGAACTGGAAGGGACCGGCCGAGAAGTCGGGGATGTTCTCGCCGTCGAGGCTGTCGTTCCAGCCCGTGGCGTCCTTCAGGATGTGGGCCGGCATCAGGTTGCTGAACAGGCCCTGCCAGTCGGCGAACGGCTGGGAGAAGGTGACCACGACGGTCTTGTCGTCGTCACCGGGCTCGACCGACTCGATCTGGTCGTAGCCGGTGGTCGACGCGACGTCGACGTCCGGGTTCGACCCGTTCTGCATCTCCCAGTTGTAGGAGAAGTCCTCGACCGTCACGGGGGTGCCGTCGTTCCAGACGGCCTCCTCCTTGATGACGTACTCGATCGTCTGCGGGTCGTCGCTCGTCTGCTCGGCGCTCTCCATGAGGTTCTCGTCCAGCTCGACGGTGAAGTCGGGCTGCACGATGAACGGCGACGGCAGGACGATGGCCTCCATGTAGGCCAGGGCGGCGAGGCTGTCGTTCGAGGTGTTGACGTTCCAGCCAGTGGGCTCCTGGTCGGACGCGAAGGTGACGGTCCCGCCCTGCTCGAGGCTGTCGACGTCCTCGGTGCTCGGGGTGGACTCGTCGGGGTTCTCCGCCGTGGCGTCGTCGTCGTCGTCGCCGCCACAGGCGGCGAAGATCAACACGAAAGCCGTGAGCAGAGCCAGGAGCTTGGCGCTCCTGCGCTGGCGTATCACGAAGAGGACCTCCTCAGATTTCTTCGTCGGGGACGTTCGGACAGGGTCGTACGGTGCGCCCCGTCCTGCGGAGCACCCGCGATGGCGCCACCAGCGCTGGAGCCGGAAACACAACTCTGGCTGTGGTTCTCGGTCGAATGAGACCGGCCTCCCCACCGTCAGGTCGCCGCCGGGTACCAACCTAGTGCGTTTGGGGACTTGGTACGGACGGTGAACGCGAGTCACTTCGTGCTGGTAGCGGCGGCGATGCTAGCCAGGGCGAGCGACCGATGTCACGGCTCGTGCCCGACCTGTAGCCATTTTCATCGCAGTGCAATACACGTCGCGGCGGCATCAAAACCGCGACGCGAGGCCTCGAAGGACGGGTTCATGGGCTGGTCAGACGGTACTGGACGATGCGAGCGAAGTCGTCGGGGTCGAGGCTGGCACCACCGACGAGTGCCCCGTCGATGTCACGTTCGGCCATGAGCTCGGCGGCGTTCGACGGCTTCACCGAGCCCCCGTACTGCACGCGCACCGCGCCGGCCGCGTCCGCGCCGGCCACGTCGCCGACCACCTGACGTATGCGACTGCACACGGTCTGCGCATCCGCGGGCGTCGCCGTGCGTCCCGTGCCGATGGCCCAGATGGGCTCGTAGGCGATCACCAGCCGGGCCACGTCGGCGGGCGCGACGCCGGCCAGCCCCGCCGTCACCTGACGGGTCACCTTCTCCTCGGTGGTCCCCGCCTCGCGCTCGTCGAGGGTCTCGCCCACGCAGAGGATCGGCACCATCCCGGAGCGCAGCACGGCGATCGCCTTGCGGTTCACGTCCTCGTCGGTCTCGCCGAACAGCTCGCGCCGCTCCGAGTGCCCGACGATCACGTAGCGGACGTTCAGCTTGGCGAGCATCGGCGGCGCCACCTCGCCGGTGAACGCGCCCTTCTCCTCCCAGTGGCAGTTCTGCGCGCCGAGCGCGATCGGGATGCGGTCGGCCTCGAGCACGGTCTGCACCGACCGCAGGTCCGTGAACGGCGGGTGCACCGACACCTCGACGGCCGCGTAGTCCTCGGGACCGAGCTTGTAGGACAGCTTCTGGACCGTCTGGATGGCCTCGAAGTGGTTGTGGTGCATCTTCCAGTTGCCGCTGATGAGCGGCGTGCGCGCCGGCTCAGCCACGGCGTCCCTCCCTCAGCGCGGCGAGGCCGGGCAGGTCGCCCTGCTCGAGCAGCTCGAGCGACGCGCCCCCGCCGGTCGACAGGTGGTCGACCCGGTCGGCGAGGCCGAAGCGGGCCAGCGCGGCCGCGCTGTCGCCGCCGCCCACGACCGTGAACCCGTCGGCGTCGGCCACGGCCTCGGCGACCGCCCGCGTGCCGGCCGCGAAGCGCTCGTCCTCGAACACGCCCATCGGCCCGTTCCAGAACACGGTGGCGGCGCCGGCCACCACGTCGGCGAACGCGCCCGCCGTGCCCGGCCCGACGTCGTAGCCCTTCCAGCCGGGCGGCACGTCGGCCCCGACCGTGCGCACCTCGTCGCCGGGGCCGACGGCGACCATGTCGGTGGGCAGGTGGATCGGCGTGCCCGACGCCAGCAGGCGCCGGCACTCGTCCACCTGGTCGGCCTCGAGCAGCGAGCCCCCCACCTCGTGGCCCTGCGCGGCGAGGAACGTGAAGCACATGCCGCCGCCCACCACGAGCGCGTCCACGACGCCGAGCAGCGCGTCGATCACGCCGAGCTTGTCGCTCACCTTGGCGCCGCCGAGCACGGCGACGAACGGCCGGCGCGGGTGCTCGCGCAGGCCGAGGAGCACCTCGACCTCACGGGCCAGCAGGCGCCCGGCGGCGCTCGGCAGCACGCGGGGCGGGCCGACGACCGACGCGTGCGCGCGGTGCGACGCGCCGAACGCGTCGTTGACGTACGCGTCCTGGCCGTCGACGAGCCGGCGCACGAACGCCTCGTCGTCCGCCGTCTCGCCCGGGTCGAAGCGCAGGTTCTCCATCAGCTCGACGCCGGGGGCGAGCTCGGCCAGCCGCTCGCGCACGGGCTCCATGGAGTAGCGCGGGTCGGGCGCGCCCTTCGGCCGGCCGAGGTGGCTGCACGCGGTCACCGTCGCCCCCCGCTCCTGGAGCCAGCGCAGGGTGGGCAGGGCGGCCCGGATGCGGAGGTCGTCGGTGATGCGGCCGTCCTCCAGCGGCACGTTGAAGTCGGCGCGGACGAGGACCCGGCGACCGTCGAGGTCGCCGAGGTCCTCCAGCTGGGGCAGGCGCACCGCTGGCCCGGTCAACGGCGGGCGCCGACGATCCTCGTCAGGTCGACGAGGCGGTTCGAGTACCCCCACTCGTTGTCGTACCAGCCGAGCACCTTGACCATGTTCCCGAGGGCCATGGTGAGGCCGCCGTCGAGCGTGCACGAGGCGGGCGAGCCCACGATGTCGGTCGACACCAGCGGCTCCTCCGAGTACACGAGGACGTTCGCCAGCGGGCCGGACTCGGCTGCGGCCCGGTAGGCGTCGTTGACCTCGTCGGCGGTCACCTCGCGGCCGAGGATGGCGACGAGGTCGGTGACCGACCCGTCCGGCACCGGCACCCGGAGCGCGGTGCCGTCGAGGCGGCCCTTCATGGCCTCCATCACGAGCGAGGTGGCGCGGGCGGCGCCGGTCGACGTGGGCGTGATGTTGATCGCCGCGGCCCTCGCCCTGCGGAGGTCCTTGTGCGGCCCGTCCACCAGCATCTGGTCGCCGGTGTAGGCGTGCACGGTCGTCATCAGCCCGCGCTCGACGCCGAACGCGTCGTCCAGCACCTTGACCATCGGCACGAAGCAGTTCGTCGTGCACGAGGCGTTCGAGATCACCTGGTGGGCCTCGGGGTCGAACGTGTCGTCGTTGACGCCGACGACGAACGTGGCGTCCGCGCCCTTGGCCGGCGCCGACACGATGACCCGGGGCGCGCCGGCGTCGAGGTGGGCGGCGGCCTTGTCCCGGTCGGTGAAGAAGCCGGTCGACTCGATGACGACGTCCACGCCGAGGTCGCCCCACGGGAGCTCCTTCGGGTTGCGCTCGGCCAGCACCCGCAGCTCCTCGCCGCCGACGACGATGGCGCCGTCGCGGACGCTCACCTCCTCGGGGAACGGGCCGAGGACGGAGTCCCGCTTGAGCAGGTGGGCCATCGTGTCCACCGAGCCGAGGTCGTTCACGGCGACGACGTCGAAGTCGGCGCCCTGCTGGCGGGCCGCCCTGAAGAAGTTCCGACCGATGCGGCCGAAGCCGTTGATGCCGACGCGGATGCTCATGGGACCGACGCTACCCCTCACGGGGAGGCGCTAGCGGCGCCCGACCAGCCCCTCCAGCACCCCGCCGAGGAGGGCGACGTCGTGCACGGCGGCGCCCGGCTCGGCGACCGCCGCCTCCACGCACGGCACGTCCAGCCGCCCCTTCGGCAGCGCCCCCGGTTGGCACACGACGACGTCGGGCCGGAGCCCGTGGTCGACCAGCGCGCGCACGTGGTCGCCGACCCCGTAGCCGTCGGTCTCCCGCTCGGGGCGCAGGTTGCAGACGTAGACGCGGCGGGCCCTGGTGGCGGCCAGCGCGGCCCGCAGGCGGGGGACGGCGACGACGGCGAGCACGCTCGTGTACAGCGAGCCGGGGCCGACCACGACCTGGTCGGCGGCCTCCACGGCGGCGACGGCGTCGGCCGGCGGCGCGGGGTCCGGGGGGACGAGCGACACCCTCGTGATCCCGGCCGTGTTCCGCACGGCGAGCTCGCCCTCGACCTCGACGGCGCCGGCCGCGGCCTTCAGCACGACCGGCTCGGTCGTCGCCGGCAGCACCCTGCCCTCCACGCCGAGGATCCCGGCCATCAGGTCCAGCGCCTGCATGAGGCTGCCGGTCTGCTCGATCAGCCCCGCCATCATCACGTTGCCGAGCGCGTGGCCCTCGAGCTCGCCGGCGCCGAAGCGGTGCTCGAAGGCGGCCGCCCACGGCGACGACGGGTCGCCCAGCGCGACGAGGCAGCGGCGGAGGTCGCCGGGCGCGGGGATGCCGAACGCGGCCCGCAGCCGGCCGCTCGACCCGCCGTCGTCGGCCACCGTGACCACGGCGGTGAGGTGGCCGGCGTACCGGCGGGCCGCGGCCAGCGAGGCCGAGAGGCCGTGGCCGCCGCCGACGGCGACCACCCGGGGACCGGCCGCCACCGCCCTACCGCTCGACGTCGCGGTGGTGGACGACCGGCTCGAACCCCATGCGGCGCAGCGAGGCGGCGACCTCCTCGGCGATCACCACCGAGCGGTGCCGGCCACCGGTGCAGCCGAAGGCCAGGGACAGGTACGACTTCCCCTCCTTGACGTAGGCGGGGAGCAGCACGGACAGCAGCCGGTCGAGGCGGCGGAGGAACTCGCCGGTCTCCTCCCGGCCGAGCACGTAGTCCCGGATGGGCTGGTCCTGCCCGGTCATCGGCCGGAGGCGCTCGTCCCAGTACGGGTTCGGGAGGAAGCGGCAGTCGACGACCATGTCGGCGTCGAGGGGCAGGCCGTGCTTGTAACCGAACGACACGATCGTCGTCTGCATCCCGGCGGCCGGCACGTCGGACCCGAAGAGCTCGACGATGCGGCCCCGCAGCTGGTGGACGTTCAGGTCGGACGTGTCGATCACGACGTCCGCCTCGGCCCTGACCGGCTCCAGCACGTCCCGCTCGCGCTCGATGGCCTCGGCCACGCTCTCCCCGAACGCCATCGGGTGGCGCCGCCTCGTGCTGTCGAAGCGGCGGACGAGCACCTCGGTCGAGGCGTCGAGGAAGACGATGCGCAGCTCCGCCCCGCTCTCCCGCAGGGCGGCCAGGGCCTCGACGACCTCGTCGTGGTACGGCCCGGTGCCGACGACGAGGGCGACCTTGTCGACCCCGCCCATCTGCCCCCTGGCCAGCTCGGTCACCTTGGGGATGAGCGACGGGGGCAGGTTGTCGATGACGAACCAGCCGAGGTCCTCCAGGTCGTCCGCGGCGGACGACCGACCCGCTCCCGACAGCCCGGTGATCACGACGATCTGGTTCATCGGCTCGTCGGAACGATACCGACGGCGACCGCTCAGGCGTGCTTGACGGCGAGGAGGAACAGCAGGCGGGGGATGGTGTCGGCCGCCGCGTACTCGGCCGCCCGCACCAGGAACCCGGGCGGCGGGGCCGGCTCCTCCATGCAGTGGACGAGCAGCCCGCCGGCCGCCATGGCGTTGACGTAGCGCGAGAGGGGTCGGTGGACGAACGGGATGAGCACGTCCTTCTCGACCTCCTCCAGGGTCTCGTCCTCGACCAGGTACGGGCCGATCCGCCAGTACTGCTCGGGCGGGTCGAGCACGTGGTCGTCGATCCAGCCGCTGCCCGGCGTCTGGAGGAGCGGATGGTTGAGGAAGAACAGGAACCGGCCGCCGGGGGCGAGCACGCGGGCCACCTCGGCCAGGGCCTCGTCCACCTCCCGGATGTGCTCGAAGACGAGGCAGGCGACGACCGCGTCGAAGGCGGCGTCGGCGAAGGGCAGGGCCGCGGCCCCGGCACGCGCGTACGCCGGACCCCCGCCCCGCCGGACGGCCTCGCGCACCTGGGCCCACGCGGGCTCGACCCCGACGACGTCGGCGCCGCCGGCCGCGGCCAGCCGGGCGACCTGGCCCTCGCCCGTCCCGACGTCGAGCACCCGCGCCGCGCCGGCCAGGTGGCGGGCGGCCAGCGGGAGGATCTGCTCCTCGTACTCGGGGTCGGCGCCCTCGGTGAACCCCTCCTGCCACCAGGCGGCCACCGCCTCCCAGTGGTCGACGCCGTCAGGCACGGGCCGCCATCCCGTGGAGCTTCTCCCACACGGCCTCGGCCACCGGGTCGGGCAGCCAGGACAGGGCCTTCAGGTCGTCGATCGACGCCTCCTTGACGGCCCGCACCCCGCCCAGCTCCTTCACCAGCCGCTTGCGCCGGGTCTCGCCGAGGCCGGGGATGCCGTCGAGCGCGGAGGTCGTCATCCGCCGGCCCCGCAGCTGGCGGTGGTAGCTCACGGCGAAGCGGTGGGCCTCGTCCCGCACCCGCTGGAGGAGGTACAGCGCCTCGGACTGGCGGGGGATGCGGACCGGCTCGGGCGACCCCGGCAGGTACACCTCCTCGAAGCGCTTGGCCAGCGCGGCCACCGGGATCTCCTCGGCCAGGCCCAGCTCCTCCACGACCCGCACGGCCACCGACAGCTGGCCCCGGCCGCCGTCGACGAGCAGGAGCTGGGGCGGGTAGGCGAACCGGCCCGGGCGCTCGGCCGCCGGCTTCCCCCGCTCCTGGAGGTAGGCGGTGAGCCGCCGGGTCAGCACCTCCTCCATCGCCGCGAAGTCGTCGTTGCCGGGGACGCCCCGGATGCGGAAGCGCCGGTAGTCCGACTTCTTCGGGAGCGCGTCCTCCATGACGACCATCGAGCCGACGTAGTCGCTGCCCTGGATGTGGCTCATGTCGTAGCACTCGATGCGGAGCGGCGCGGTCGGCAGCCCGAGGTGCTCCTGGAGCTCGTTCAGCGCCCTGGCCCGGCTGTTGTGGTCGGCGGCCCGGCGCAGGCGGTGGCGGGCGAACTCCTCCTCCGCGTTGCGGACCACGGTCTCGAGCAGGGCCCGCTTGTCGCCCCGCTGGGGCACGCGGACGACGACCTGCGAGCCCCGCAGCTCGCCCAGCCACCGCTGGTACAGGTCGACGTCGTCGGGCTCGTCGGGCACCAGCACCTGCTTGGGCACGCCGAGGGGCTGGTCCTCGCCGTACAGCTGCTCGAGCACGTTGGTGACGAGGCCGGGCGCGGTCACGTCCTCGACCTTGTCGACCACGAACCCCTTGCGTCCGACGACCCGGCCCCGGCGGACCCAGAAGACCTGCACGGCGGCCTCGAGCTCGTCGCCGGCGATCCCGATCACGTCGAGGTCCTCGTTGCGCTCGGCCACCACCAGCTGGCGCTCGATCGCCTTGCGCACGCTGGCCAGCCGGTCCCGGAGCCGGGCCGCCCGCTCGAACTCGAGCTCGGCGGCCGCGGCCCGCATCTCCCCCTCGAGCCGCTTCACGACCGTGTCGGTGTCGCCGTCGAGGAAGTCGAGCAGCTCGGCGACGAGGTGGTCGTAGTCCTCCCTGGGCACGGCGCCGACGCACGGCCCGCTGCACTTCTCGATGTGGCCGAGCAGGCACGGCCGGCCGAGCCGCTCGTGGTGGCGGAACTTGTTGTCGGTGCACGTGCGGATCGGGAACGTGCGCAGCAGCAGGTCGAGCGTCTCGCGGATGGCGTAGGCGTGGGCGTAGGGGCCGAAGTAGCGGGTGCCCTTGCGCTTCCGCCCCCGCATGACCATGGCCCGCGGCCACTCGTCGTCCAGGGTCACGGCGAGGAACGGGTAGCTCTTGTCGTCCCGCAGCCGGATGTTGAACCGGGGCCGGTGCTGCTTGATCAGGTTGTACTCGAGCATGAGGGCCTCGACGTCGTTGCGGACCTGGATCCACTCGACGGAGGTCGCGCTCTGGACCATCTGCGCGGTGCGGGGCGGCAGGTGGCGGGGGTCCTGGAAGTAGTTGGACAGCCGGGACCGCAGCGACGACGCCTTGCCGACGTAGATGACCCTGCCCTCGGCGTCCTTGAACTGGTAGGAGCCGGGCGCGTCGGGGATCGTGCCGGTCGGGGGCCGCTGCACCACGCCCCAAACGATACGGGCGGGCCCGTCCACGGCCGCCGCTTCCGGTACCGCTAAGGTCGCCGCCATGGCAAGGTCCTCCGCCCGCCGTTGGCGCGCGCTCGCGGCGGTGCTCTCCCTCACCCTCGCCGTCGCCGCCTGCTCGGAGAGCGCCGAGGAGAAGCGGCAGGCGTTCTGCGACGACGCCAAGGACCTCGGCGAGATCGTCGACCCGCTGCGCAACGTCTCGTCCGCCGGCACCCCGGAGGAGCTGGAGGCCCTGTTCGCCGACAGCCTCACGAGCTTCAGGACCCTGGCCGAGGACGCGCCGGACGACATCGTCGACGACTTCGAGACCCTGGTCGAGGGCATCGAGGCCGACCAGGCGCTGCTGGCCGACGCCGGGTGGGACCAGGCCGCCGTCGACCAGGCCCAGCTGGCCGACCTCCAGCAGGAGTACCGGGGCGCGAGCGACGCCGTGAACGCCTGGCTCCAGCGCTGCCAGATCGACACCGGCGCCGGCGCGGCGACCACGGTCGCCGGGTCCTCCTCCACCACCGGCTGACCCCGCCGCGCCGGGAATGACCGGCGCCCTCCCCCGGTTCATCCCGAGCAGACGACGTACAGTTGTCGCACCTGCCGGCCTGGCATCCGGCGACATATCAGCTCCGAGGCCGACATCCCCGTGGCGAGGCGACCAGGCTGTCCCCACCGGCCGTGATCGGGGCTCCTCAGGGAGGACCCACAACCGAATGCGCATCCAGACGCCGCTCCCCGAGCGGTACCGCACGGCGGACGCCGCCACCCTGGCGTCGATGATCGAGGCCGCCAAGGCGACGCTCGGGCCCCGGGTGTTCGTGCTCGGGCACCACTACCAGCGCGACGAGGTGATGCGGTGGGCCGACGCCCGCGGCGACTCCTACCGCCTGTCGGTCCTCGCCCAGCAGCGGCCCGAGGCGGACTTCATCGTGTTCTGCGGCGTGCACTTCATGGCCGAGTCGGCCGACGTGCTGACCGCCGACCACCAGCAGGTGATCCTCCCGGACCTGAACGCCGGCTGCTCGATGGCGGACATGGCCGACCTCGACGAGGTCGAGGAGGCCTGGGAGTCGCTGGCCGCGGTCGTCGACGTCGAGCGCCTGGTCCCGATCACGTACATGAACTCGTCCGCCGCGCTGAAGGCGTTCGTGGGCCGCCACGGCGGCGCGGTGTGCACGTCGACCAACGCCAAGCAGGTGCTGACCTGGGCCCTGGAGCAGGGCGACAAGGTGCTGTTCTTCCCGGACCAGCACCTCGGCCGCAACACCGGCGTCGCCCTCGGCTACGGGCTCGACGACATGCGGGTGTGGGACCCCCGCCGCGACCTCGGCGGCCTGTCCGAGAAGGACTGCAAGGACGCCACGTTCCTGCTGTGGAAGGGCCACTGCTCGGTCCACCAGCGGTTCCGCCCCGACCACGTCGCCGCCTTCCGCGAGCGGCACCCGGACGGGCTCGTCGTCGTCCACCCCGAGTGCAGCCACGAGGTCTGCCTCGTCGCCGACCGGGTGGGCTCGACCGACTTCATCATCCGGGCCGTGCAGGAGGCGCCGGAGGGGTCGGTGATCGGCGTCGGCACCGAGATCCACCTGGTGCAGCGCCTCGACGCCGAGACCGAGGGGAAGACCGTCGTCTCCCTCGACCCGATCGTCTGCCCGTGCTCGACCATGTTCCGCATCGACGCCGCCCACCTCGCGTGGGTGCTGGAGTCGCTGGTCGACGGCCGGGTCGTCAACCGCATCACCGTCGACGCCGACACCGCCGAGTGGGCGAGGGTCGCCCTCCAGCGGATGCTCGACCTCACCTGAGGCCCGCCTCGCGCCGATGAGCGGGGGGTGAGCGCCCTCCGCCGCCACCGCACCGACCTCCTGCTGGCCGCCGCCGTGCTGTGCCTCGCCGCGCCCGTGGTGCAGGTGCTGATGGCCCAGCAGTCGTCGCGCTACGCGCTGACCGCCGCCCTGTGGGACCGGCACACGGTCGCCATCGACGCCTACGAGGACAACCTCGGGATGGACTGGGCGGCGAGCGGCGACCACCTGTACTCCGACAAGGCGCCGGCCCAGCCGGTGCTGGGAGTCCCCGCCTACGCCGCCTACCGGGCGCTCGGCGGCGAGCCGGCCACCCACCTGCGCATCGACGGCAACCTCGGGCTGTGGGCCGTGTCGGTCGTGTCGGCTGCCGTGCCGGCCGCCGCCCTGGCCGTGCTCATGCGCCGGCTGGCGCTGCGGGTGGCCGACGACCCGGCCGCCACCGGCGCGGCCATGGCCGTCGCCTTCGGCACCATGCTGCTCCCGTTCTCGACCGTGCTGTTCGGCCACGTGCTGGCCGCCCTGTTCGGCACCGGCGCCACCCTCCTGCTCCTGCGGGACCGGCCGTCGCCCCGGGCGGTGGCCGCCGCCGGCCTGCTGGCCGGGCTGGGCGTGGCCACCGAGTACACCCTCGCCATCCTCGCCGTCGTGCTGACCGGGCTGGTCCTCGCCCGCCACCGGTCGCGCGCCGGGTGGTGGGTGCTCGGCGGCGCCGGGCCGGCGCTCGCCCTCGTCGCCTACCAGTGGGCCGTGTTCGGCCGGCCGCTCTCGTTCAGCTACGAGCACAGCCGGGGCACCGGCCAGCACGCCGGGATCGGCGGCGTGCGCCTGCTCGACCCCGGCCGCCTGGCCGACGTGCTGGTCGGCGAGCGGGGGCTGTTCGTCCTCACCCCGGTCGTGCTGGTCGGCGTGGCCGGGCTGGTCGTCCTCGCCCGGCGGGCCGGCCGCCCCGGCGCCCGGGTGGCCGGCGTGGTCGGCCTGGCGGCCTTCGCCGGGTTCCTCCTCGTGCAGTCGGGCTGGGGGAACTCGACCGGCGGCGACTCCCCCGGCGCCCGCTACGTCACCCCCGCCCTGCCCCTCCTCGCCGCCGGCGTCGCCGTCGCCCTGTCCCGCTGGCCGGCGCTCACGAGGGGGTGCGCGGCGCTGAGCGTGGCCGCGATGGGCCTCGCCACCGTCACCCAGCCGCTCATGGCCAGGGACGCCCCGAGCGCGCTGGCCGGGTGGCTGCGCCTCGCCGGCCGGGGCGAGTGGGCCGAGACCGTGCCCGGCCTCGTGGTCGGCGACGTGGCCCTGCTGGCCGTGGTGGCGGGGGCCGCCGCCCTCGCCGTCGCCTGCCTGCGCTCGGCCGGTGCGAGCGCGGCGTCCGCGCCGGCGCCCGCGCCCGCGGCCGCCCCGGCGCCGGCCCTCGCCGCCTCCTAGGCCGAGCCCGCCAGCAGCGGGGCCAGGAACCGCCCCGTGTGGCTCTCCGGCGTCTTGGCCACCAGCTCGGGCGGGCCCTCGACAACGACGGTGCCGCCGCCGCTGCCGCCCTCCGGGCCGAGGTCGACGATCCAGTCCGCCGTCTTCACCACGTCCAGGTTGTGCTCGATGACGAGCACCGTGTTGCCCTGGTCGACCAGGCGGGAAAGGACGGTCAGCAGCTTGCGCACGTCCTCGAAGTGCAGGCCGGTGGTCGGCTCGTCGAGGATGTAGATGGTGTGGCCGGTGGACCGCTTGGCCAGCTCGCTGGCCAGCTTCACCCGCTGGGCCTCGCCGCCCGACAGCGTGGGCGCCGGCTGCCCGAGGCGCACGTAGCCGAGGCCGACGTCGACCAGGGTCTGCATGTGCCGCGAGATGGCCGGCTGGTTGGCGAAGAACTCGCAGGCCTCCTCGCAGGACAGGTCGAGCACCTCGGCGATGTTCTTGCCCTTGAACGTGATGTCGAGGGTGTCCCGGTTGTAGCGGGCGCCCTTGCACACCTCGCACGGCACGTACACGTCCGGCAGGAAGTGCATCTCGATCTTGATCGTGCCGTCGCCGGCGCAGGCCTCGCACCGCCCGCCGCTCACGTTGAACGAGAACCGGCCGGGCAGGTAGCCCCGCACCTTGGCCTCGTTGGTCGTGCTGAACAGCCGGCGGACGTGGTCGAACACGCCGGTGTAGGTGGCCGGGTTCGAGCGCGGGGTGCGGCCGATCGGGCTCTGGTCGATGTTGATGACCTTGTCCAGCGCCTCGAGGCCCTCGATGGTCGTGTGGCGGCCGGGCACGACCTTGGAGCGGTAGATGCGCTGCATGAGCGCCCGGTAGAGGATGTCGTTGACGAGGGTCGACTTCCCCGACCCTGACACGCCGGTGACGGCGACGAAGCACCCGAGCGGGAGCTCGACGTCGATGTCCCGCAGGTTGTGCTCCCTCGCCCCCCGCACGACCAGCCACTCCTCCCCGGGCTGGCGGCGGACGGCGGGGACGGGGATCGACCGCTTGCCGGACAGGTACTGGCCGGTCATCGACGCCCTGGACCGCAGCAGGCCCTTCACCGGACCGCTGTAGACGACGGCGCCGCCGTGCTCGCCGGCGCCGGGGCCGATGTCCACGACGTGGTCGGCGACGCGGATGGTCTCCTCGTCGTGCTCGACCACGAGGACCGTGTTGCCGAGGTCGCGCAGGCGCAGGAGGGTGTCGATGAGCCGCTTGTTGTCCCGCTGGTGGAGCCCGATGGACGGCTCGTCCAGCACGTAGAGCACGCCGACCAGGCCGCTGCCGATCTGGCTGGCCAGCCGGATGCGCTGGGCCTCGCCGCCGGCGAGGGTGCCGGCCGAGCGGGCGAGGGTCAGGTAGTCGAGCCCGACGTCGAGCAGGAAGCCCATGCGGGCGTTGATCTCCTTGACCACCCGCTCGGCGATCAGCCGGTCCCGCTCGGACAGGCGCAGCCCGTTCAGCACCGCCGCCGCGTCCCTGATGGACATGGTGCAGACGTCGCTGATCGTGTGGCCGTCGATGGTCACGCCGAGCGACAGCGGCTTCAGCCGGGCGCCCCCGCAGTGCGGGCACGGCACCTCCCGCATGTAGCCGGCCAGCTGCTCCCGCTGGGCGTCGCTCTCGCTGTCCGTGTACCGCCGCTGGAGCCACGGGACGACGCCCTCGTAGGTCGCCGCGTAGGACCGGGTGCGGCCGTAGCGGTTCTTGTAGCGGACCTGGACCTGGCGGGACCCGGCCCCGTGCAGCAGCGCGTCCCGCACCTTCGCCGGCAGCGCCCGCCACGGCGTGCGGTCGTCGGCGCCCATGTCCTCGGCGATGGCCTCGACCAGCCGGGCGAAGTACTGGTTGCGCCCGCCCGACCAGGGGGCGATGGCGCCCTCCGAGAGGGCCAGGTCGGGGTTGGGCACGACCAGCTCGGGGTCGACCTCGAAGCGGGTGCCGAGGCCGTCGCAGTGCTCGCAGGCCCCGTAGGGCGAGTTGAACGAGAAGTTCCTCGGGGCCAGCTCCTCGTAGGACCGGCCGCAGGTCGGGCAGGCCAGGTGCTGGCTGAACGTGAGCGTCTCGGGCTGGGCCTCGCCGTCCCTCGGCACCAGCTCGACCTCGGCGACCCCCTCGGCCAGCCGCAGGGCCGTCTCCAGCGAGTCGGTCAGCCGCCGCTCGATCCCGTCCCGGCGGACGAGCCGGTCGACGACGACCTCGATCGTGTGCTGCTCGTAGCGGGCGAGGTCGACCTTGTCGGTCAGCTCGTGGAGCTCGCCGTCGATGCGGGCCCTGGCGAAGCCCTGGCGGGCCAGGTCCTCGAGCAGGGTCTCGTAGGTGCCCTTGCGGCCCCGCACGACCGGCGCCAGCACCTGGAAGCGGGTGCCGTCCGGCAGCTCCAGCACCCGGTCCACGATCTGCTGGGGGGTCTGGCGGGTGACCTCGGTGCCGTCGTGCGGGCAGTGGACGACCCCGATGCGGGCGTACAGGAGGCGCAGGTAGTCGTAGACCTCGGTGATGGTGCCGACCGTGGAGCGCGGGTTGCGGGACGCGCTCTTCTGGTCGATCGAGATGGCCGGCGACAGGCCCTCGATGAAGTCGACGTCGGGCTTGTCCATCTGGCCGAGGAACTGGCGGGCGTAGGCGGACAGCGACTCGACGTACCGGCGCTGGCCCTCGGCATAGATCGTGTCGAAGGCGAGCGACGACTTGCCCGACCCGGAGAGGCCGGTGAACACGATCAGGCGTTCGCGCGGCAGCTCGAGCGAGAGGTTCCGCAGGTTGTGCTCCCGGGCGCCCCGGATCACGAGCGAGTCGGCCACGTGCCGAGGCTAGCGTCCGTCCCGGCGGCGGGAGGGGAACGGGCGTTCGCCGCGGGCGGCCACTAGGTTCGGGGCGTGATCGGGGAGACGGCGGCGGAGCTGCGGGCCGTCGCGCTGGCCGCCCCGGACGCCTCCGGCCACTTCCCCGCCATGTACTCGGTGGTCACGGCCCGCATCGCCGCGGCCATCGAGGAGGGCCGGTTCGAGGACGGGCCGAGGATGGACCGGTTCGCCACCACGTTCGCCCGCCTCTACCTGCGGGCCCACGCAAACCGGGCCGAGGCGGCCCGCTGCTGGCGGGCGACCTGGGACGTGGCCGGCGACCGCCGGCTGCTGATCGTCCAGCACCTGCTGCTCGGCGTGAACGCCCACGTCAACTACGACCTGGCCCGCGCCGTGGTCGAGGTGGCCGGGCCGGGGGGCGACCTGGCCGCCGTCCGCCCGGACTTCGAGGCCGTCAACGACGTGCTGGCCGACACCTACTCCACCGTCCTGCGGGACCTCGACCGGGTGTCGAGGTGGGTCAACCTGGCCGCCTCGATGGGCGGCGGCCGGGTGTTCCGGTTCTCGCTGCGGGTGGCGCGCGACCGGGCCTGGGACGCGGCCGTCCGCCTGCACGGCCTCGACGAGCCGGGCCGGCGCCGCTACCTCGCCGAGCTGGACGACCTCGTCGCCGTGCTCGCCTACCTCGTCGCCAACCCCGGTCCGGTGCCGGAGCTGGCCGCCCGGCTGGCCCGCCGCCTCGAGGAGCAGGACCCCCTGGTCGTCACGCGGGCGCTGCTCGGCGCCGGGCCGTGAGCACGGCCGGCCGCCTCAGAGGTCGATGCTGCCCCAGCACCGGAGGGCCCGGGCGGTGGTCACCGCGCACGTGTGGTCGCCGCCGGCGGAGATGGCAGTGACGGTGCCGAGGTCGGACGGCACGCTGGACTGACCGTCGTTGTCCGACCCCCAGCACCGGGCCCGCCCGCCGACGGTGATGGCACACGTGTGGAGGTACCCGGCGGTGACGTCGACCGCCCGGAGGTTCGACGGTGGCGCCGAGGCGCCGTCGCCCCAGCAGCGGACCAGGCCGCCCGACGTCACGGCGCAGGCGTGGTAGGCGCCGGTCGCGACGTCCGTGGCCTCGCCGAGGTCGGTGGGCGGGTTGGTCAGCCCGTCGAAGTCGGCGCCCCAGCACCGGACCGCCCCCGCCGACGTGACGGCGCACGCGTGCCACCACCCGGAGGAGATGGCGGTCACCGTGCCGAGGTCGGCCGGTGGCGTCGCCCGCCCGTGGAAGTCGTCCCCCCAGCAGCGGGCCTCGGCGGCCGACGTGATCGCGCACGTGAAGTCGAAGCCAGGGCTGATGGCGCTCACCGTGCCGAGGTCGTCGGGGGGCGTCGCCTCCCCGTAGAAGTCGTTCCCCCAGCAGCGGGCCTCGCCGGCGGTCGTGATCGCGCACGTCGTGTCGGCCCCGGCGGCGACGGCGGTCGCCCGGCGCAGGTCCGCCGGTGGCGTTGCCTGGCCGTCGTCGTTCCAGCCGAAGCACCGGACCGCCCCGACCGCGGTGATGACGCACGTGTACTGGACGCCGGCCGCGACGGCGGTGACCCTCCCGGCCGGGGCCCGTGAGCCGGCCGTCCCTCCCGCGGCCGCCGCCGACGCCGCGGGGGCGGCCGTCGCCGCGACGGCGAGCATGGCGGCGAGCGAGGTCGCGAGCGCGGCGTGCGCCACGCGCCGACGTCGTCCGGCTTCGGTCATTCGCCCCTCCTCGAGCCGGCCCCGTATGGCCGTCCTGAACCGGTTCGTACCGGTTGTCGGAACCTTACGCCGGCGTCCGGGCGGCGACCGCGACCCGCAACCATGGGGTTGCGTGGCTAGGGTCCCGGGATGCGCCCCTTCCGCTTCGGCCTGGTCCACACCGGCGGCCCCGTCGCCGACCTCGCCCGCCGGGCGGAGGACGAGGGCTACGACACGCTCCTGTTCCCCGACCACCTCGGCTGCTGGGACCCGTTCGTCGCCGCGGTCGCGGCGACGGCGGCCACCACCCGGCTCCGGGCCGGCAGCCAGGTCGTCAACAACGAGCTCCGCAACGTGGGGTTGCTGGCCCAGTCGGCGGCCAGCGCGCACGTGCTGTCGGGCGGGCGCTTCGAGCTCGGCATCGGCACCGGCTACGCCGCGGAGGAGCACGAGGCCATCGGCCAGGTGCTCCCGGGCGCGGGCGACCGGGTCGACCGCCTGGCCGCGACCGTGGATGCCCTCCGCCGCCTGGCCGCCGGCGAGGAGGTCGACGTCGACGAGGCGCGCGTGCGCCTGGCCCGCGTGCGGCTGTCCGGGAGCCCGCCGGCGGACGGGGAGGACGGCCCGATGCCGCTCGTCCCCGACCCGCTGCCCGCCGCGATGCCCGTCATGGTGGGCGGGAACGGCGACCGCCTGCTCGGTCTCGCCGCCCGGCTGGCCGACACCGTGCAGTTCGTCGGCTTCTCCGCCACCGACGCCGGCCCGTCCCTCACCCACTTCTCCTTCGACGGCCTGGCCGACCGCCACGCCGTGGTGCGGGCGGCCGCCGGCGACCGGTTCGACGACCTGGAGCTGAGCGCGCTCGTGCAGTACGTCGTCCCCGGCGACACGCCGGTCGCCGCGGCGGCGACGATCCCCGCCGTGCAGGACGGCCGCCTCGACGCCGAGGCCGTCCTCGACAGCCCGTTCGTGCTCCTCGGCCCGCCGCCGGCCATGGTCGACCGCCTGTCCGAGCTGCGCGACCGCTTCGGGATCAGCTACGTCACCGTCTTCGAGTCCCGCCAGGAGCGCTTCGCCGAGGTCGTCGCCGCCCTGGCCGGCCGCTAGATGTACTCGGCCAGGAGGTTGGTGACGGGTCGTTGACGTAGGCGAAGACCTCCGGTGCAGTGGAGATAGCCGTCTTCAGCTGACCGGAGGTCTTCGTGGGTCACCGTAACGCCCGTTTGACGTTCCATGGCCGCTGTCTGTT
>DASWMK010000167.1 GCA_036399815.1 Acidimicrobiales bacterium | reverse complement strand
CCCGTCGACCTGGCGGAGGACCTCGTGGCGGCGGAGACGGCCGTGCGCGACGCGGCGACGCCGCCCGACGAGCTGGCCGAGGCCGCCGAGGTGCAGCAGCTCGCCTACCGGCGGCTCGGCCGGCACCCGGAGTGGGACCCTGCCGTGCTGGCCCGCGTGCCCGACGAGCTGCGGGCCGCCGTCGAGGCGAACGTGCACGCCCGGCGGGAGTTCGCCTCGATGCACACCCGGCCGGTGTCGACGATGCCGGCCTGGCGCATCGTGGAGCCGGCGCCGGCCGAGGACCTGCTGGCGTGGTACGCCGAGGGCGAGCGCACCTACGGCGTCCCATGGTTCTACCTGGCGGCGGTGAACCTGGTCGAGACGGGGTTGGGCCGCATCCGGGGCACGAGCGTGGCCGGCGCGCAGGGGCCGATGCAGTTCATGCCGGCGACGTGGGCGGCCTTCGGCGAGGGCGACGTGAACGACCCCCACGACGCCATCCTCGCCGCCGCCCGCTACCTGGCCCACAACGGCGCGCCGGCCGACATGGCGAACGCGCTGTGGAACTACAACCACTCCTGGCCCTACGTCCGAGGCGTCAGCGACCTGGCCGGGGTGATGCGGGACGACCCGAGGGCCTTCCACGGCTACTACCACTGGCAGGTGTACCTGTCGACGGTGGCCGGCGACGTCCTCCTCCCGGTCGGCTACGACGAGCCCGAGCCGGTGCCCGTCGGCGACTGGCTGCGCCGCGAGCTCGGCGGCGGCTGACCGCCGCCGGTCGGCGTACGGTTCGCGGCCATGGCGATCATCGGTGCCCACGTCCTGCTCTACAGCCCGGCGGCGGAGGAGCTGCGGGCCGTGCTCCGTGACGTGATCGGCTGGCGGCACGTCGACGACGGCGACGGGTGGCTGATCTTCGCCCTGCCCCCCGCCGAGCTCGGCGTCCACCCCGGCGACAAGCCGGCTCACGAGCTGTCCTTGATGTGCGACGACATCGAGGCGACGGTGGCCGAGCTGCGGGGCCGCGGGGTCGAGGTGAAGGGCGAGCCCCAGGACGCCGGGTTCGGCGTCGTCGCCACCCTGGTCCTCCCCGGCGGCGTCGAGGTGCTCCTCTACGAGCCCCGCCACGCCATCGCTGCGGACGTCGAGCGGCCCTAGTCAGTCAGGTCAGCCGAGCGGCGGCGAACGCCAGCCCCACGAGGGGGACGTTGGCCGCCAGCACGGCGAACGCGTACTTCCGCAGCTCCGAGTGCAGCTCGGCCCGCAGCCCGCCGATCTCACCCCGCACCTCGGCCCGCAGCCCGTTCATCTCGCCCCGCAGCTCGCCCATCTCACCCCGGAGCTCGGCCATCTCACCGCGAAGCTCGGCGCGAAGGGTGTCCATGCGGTAGCCCATCCGCTCCTCGAGCTGGGCGAGATCGTGCTTGGTCGCAACGTCGGCCCAGCCCACCGGGGGCAGGTGCTCCATCAACGTCGTCGCCTGCTCAGGGCCGAGCACCTCCTCCAACCGCTGGTGCAACCGGTACCTCGACGCCTCGGTGACCGCCACCGCCCCGCACCTCCGTCCACACGACCGACCGATGAGGGGCTCCCAC
>DASWMK010000166.1 GCA_036399815.1 Acidimicrobiales bacterium | reverse complement strand
CCGAGCGGCGCGCCCGCGGACGCTTCGCCGGTCGGTCGACGGACCGGCCCGGGCGCGTCGCGGGGCGGTCGACGGGCCGGGCCGAGCGGCGCGCCCGCGGACGCTTCGCCGGCCGGTCGACGGACCGGCCCGGACGCGTCGCGGGGCGGTCGACGGGCCGGCCCGGGCGCATCCGATCGGGGTCGACGGGCCGGGCCGAGCGGCACGCCGGCGGGCGCGTCGCGGGGCGGTCGACGGGCCGGCGGGCGGCCGACCGGGTCGGCGGCGGCCGCCGCGACCTCCGGGTCGTGCGGTCGTGAGCCGCCGGTGACGAGCGGCGCGCCCGTCGGGGCGGGGCGGGGCGGGTGCGGGGCCGGTGGCTGAGCGGTCGATCCTGCACGTCGACATGGACGCCTTCTACGTCGCCGTCGAGGTGCTGGACGACCCGTCGCTGCGGGGCAAGGCCGTCGTCGTCGGCGGGGCCGGCGCCCGTGGGGTGGTGGCGGCCGCCTCGTACGAGGCCCGCCGCTACGGCGTCCACTCGGCCATGCCGTCCACGCGCGCCCGGCGCCTCTGCCCGCACGCCGTGTTCCTCCCCGGGCGCCACTGGCGCTACCAGGAGGTGAGCGAGCGCGCCTTCGCGCTGTTCCGGTCGTTCACGCCCCTGGTCGAGGGCATCTCGCTCGACGAGGCCTTCCTCGACGTCACCGGCGCCATCCGCCTGTTCGGCCCGGCGCCGACGATCGCCCACCAGCTGCGCGAACGGGTCCAGGCCGAGCTCGGCCTCACGTGCTCGGTCGGCGTGGCCCCCAACAAGCACCTGGCCAAGCTGGCGTCCGAGGCGGCCAAGCCGAGGGCCAGCCTCCAGGGCATCGAGCCCGGCCTCGGGGTGAAGGTGGTCGAGCCGGGGGAGGAGGTCGCCTTCCTCCACCCGCTGCCCGTCGGCGCCCTGTGGGGGGTCGGGCCGGTCACCCGGACCAAGCTGGAGCGGCTCGGCGTGCGGACGGTCGCCGACCTCGCCGCGCTGCCCGTCGCCACCGTCGTCGCCGCGCTCGGCGACGCCGTCGGCCGCCACCTGCACGCCCTGTCCTGGGCGAGGGACGACCGCCCGGTCGTGCCCGACGCCGCCCCGAAGTCCGTCGGCCACGAGGAGACCTTCCCGGCGGACCACCACGAGCTCGACACCCTCCGGCGGGAGGCGGTCAGGATGGCCGACGCCGTCGCCGCCCGCCTGCGGTCGGCCAACCTGGTGGGCCGCACCGTGCAGATCAAGGTGCGCTTCTCGGACTTCCACACGATCACCCGGGCCGTCACCCTCGCCGCGCCGGTCGACGATGGGCCGTCGGTGGCCAGGGCGGCGAAGGACCTCCTCGGCTCGATCGACCCCGCGCAGGGGGTGCGGCTGCTCGGCGTGAGCGTCAGCGGCCTGGCCGACGGGGGCACCCGGCAGCTGACCCTGGACGACGCCGCCAAGGCCGGCTGGGACGAGGCGAGCGGCGCCGTCGACGCCATCCGCTCCCGCTTCGGGTCGGCCGCGATCGGGCCAGCGGCGGTGGTCGGGCCGGACGGGCTGCGGGTCAAGCGGCGCGGTGACCAGCAGTGGGGGCCGGGTTCGGGCGAGGGCCCGACCGGGAATGCACGACGCTAAGGTCCGCGTTGTTGGTGCCGAGGGATCGTGGGAAGATGACCGGACCCGGGTGCCGGCCCGGACTCTCCGAGGCGTGAGGGGTAGGAAGCGTGCCGCTTTCCGAGGACGAGCAGCGCATCCTCCAGCAGATCGAGCAGCAGTTCTACGAGAGCGACCCGGCGTTCGCGCGCGAAGTCGGCTCGACCACGGTCTTCACCCACGCCTTCCGGAACCTGAAGTGGGCGACCGCCGGCTTCCTCGCCGGGGTCGTCATCATGATCTGGGGCCTCGCCGTCTGGTTCGGCATCGCCTTCGGCGGCTTCCTCGTCATGCTGGCCTCGGCCCTGGTCTTCGAGCGCAACGCCCGCCGCCTCGGCAGAGCCGGGATGGAGCAGATGACGGCGTCGTTCCGCGCCGCCGGCCTCCGCGACTACTTCGGCAGCACCGGCAAGAAGATGCGCGAGCGCTTCCGCCGCGACGACCAGTAGCGCCCGCCCCGCCGCCTCCTCGCACCTCGCGTCCCTCCGCCCTTCCTGCATGATCGCCGCGTCGCGCCCACGCGGAGCGCGCGCCACCTGACGACGAGGCGCACGGCCGCCGCCGCCCGGCGCGCCAGCGGGCGACGTCAGCGCCGGACGCCCGAGCGGCCGCCCCGACCGCGAGCGACGCACCGGACTCCTGACGCCCGAGCGGCCGCCCCGACCGCGAGCGACGCACCGGACGCCTGACGGACGAGCAACGGAGGGGCGGCGACGCTCCGTCGGCTGGCCTGGGCCTCCCGCCGCGATGGCGGCGCCCGGCCTCGCGCCCGGCCCGAGCGACGTCCGGCCGGGCGGCCCCCCGTCGGCTGGCGTCGACGTCCCGCCCGGCCGCGGTCGTCGGCTGGTGTCGACGTCCCGCCCGGCCCGCCGCCGTCGGCTGGTCGCGGCCTCCCGCCCGCCGGCGACCGTCCGCCGCCGGGGTCAGGCCGCGTGGGTGGCGGAGCGGTCGGCGATGCGGAGGCGGGGGCGGCGGTCGGGGAGGAGCGGCCGGGGGTCGAGCCACCAGCGCCAGCGCCGGCCCCGGCCGGCCTGCTCGTCGACCTCGCCGACCAGGCGGCGGCCGACGGCGTCGGCCTCCTCGGCCTGCTCGTCGGTCGCCCCGCCCGGGGCGAAGTCCGCCGCCGTGGCCAGCGACGCCAGGGTCGTCAGGTGGTCCGCCCCGTCCCGCCGCAGGGTGCCGGCCGCCCGCGCCGCGAACTCCCGGTGGGTCTCGGCCGGCCTGGCCCGCACGCCGAGCATCGTCAGCCGCTCCTCGGCCGCCTGCCACGCCGCCAGCACCTGCTCGCTGGCCGTGCCCGCCCGCCGCCGGCGGACCCGCGTGCGCACCGCCCGGGCCAGCGGCACGACGACGGCCCACAGCAGGGCGCCCAGCACCACGGCCAGCACCACCCACCGGGCCCACGACCACACCCGGTCGACGAGAGAGGGCGCGGCGTCGGCCAGCGGGGTCGGGCTCGACGTGCTGCCGTCCCCGAAGGACTCGTCGGGCAGGAGGTCCCTGGCGATGCTCGTGGTCGGCCCGCCGGTCGTGGTCGGCGTGGTCGTCGTGGCGCTGGCCGGGTCCTGGGGATCGGCCTGCTGCTCGGGCACGCCCGTCCACACCTCGGCGCCCGGTGCGCCCCGGCCCGGGGTCGGCTCGAACGGCACCCACCCGATCCCGACGAAGTACACCTCGGGCCAGGCGTGCGCGTTCAGCCCCCGCACCGTGAACACGCCGGGCTCCTCCTCCTCGCCCGGCGTGAACCCGACCGCCACCCGGGCCGGCAGCCCGAGGTAGCGGGCCATCGCCGCGTACGTGCCGGCGAACTGCTCGCAGTAGCCCCGCTTCTCGGTGAGGAAGCGGTCGATGGCCGCCTCGTCGTGCCCGGGCCGGACCTGGAGGTCGTAGGTGAAGTTGCCGTTGCGGAAGTAGTCCTGGAGCAGCAGCGCCGTCTGGTACGGGGTCGGCTGCCGGTTCAGCCGGTTCACGATCCGGCCGGCCTCGGTGGCGGCCACCGGGCTGAAGTCGGGCGGCAGGGCCGTGTAGCGGCGGAGCAGGTCGGCCGGCGCCCGGCCGCTGGCGGAGGCCAGCGCCTCCTGGTCGAACACCGGCAGGGTGGACTCGACGACGTAGTCGACGCCGTCAGAGGTGGGCCGGTCCGTGTCGACGATCAGGGTGGCCGACTCGGGGTCGTAGCGGAGGTCGGCGGTGGCGTCGTCGACGGCGACGGGCGCGTACGCGGCCGGCGCCCAGATGCTCTCGAGGCCGGTGACCGAGAACTGCTGGCGCACCCGCTCTTCGTCGGCGGCGCCGGCGACGGTGCCGGGCAGCTGGCCGTCGGCCTTGTCGAACTCCCGCTCGGAGGACCAGATGCGGCCGTCGAACTCGTCGAGGGCGGTCAGCCGCCAGTAGGACCGGGCCGGGCTGCGCACGGTGAACACCACCGTGTCCTCCCTCGCCACCAGGCGGGAGCGGATGTCGACGAGCGGGCTGATCGTGACCCGGGCGCCGCCGTCGCCGCTGCCCTTCCAGTCGAGCAGCGCCGGCCGGGCGGCGCCGGGCAGGGCGGGGCCGACGACCAGGCCGGCGACGAGCGCGACCCCGGCCAGCCCGCCGCCGACCAGGATCAGCGACCGGGCGCCGGCCCTCGGGTCGCTCGCCAGCCAGCTCGTGCCCCGCTCCTGGCGGGCCACCCGGTGGACGAGCACGAACAGCAGGGCGGCGCCGAGCCAGGCGGCGGTGGCGGTCGTCCGCTGCCGGTCGGTGCCGAGCAGGCAGGTGAAGCCGAACAGGGTGGCCGACGGCACGATCGCCTCGACCGGCGTCCACAGCCGGAAGGCGGCCCAGTCGGCGAGGAAGGCGGCGGCCCAGGCGGCGGCTGCGCCGGCCAGCACGAACCCGGGCTCGGCCGGCGCGGGCGCGGCGACCTCCTTGAACATCGCCCAGGCGTCGGCCAGGTCGGCCCGGACGGCAGACCACGTGCCGGCCCACGGGATGCCGTAGGCGGTGGTGTCGCCGTAGAGCAGCCAGGACAGGACGAGGGCGGCGCCGACGGCCGACACGAGCGCCGACCGGCCGACCCCCCAGCCCCGCCGCCGGCACACGGCGGCGAGCAGGGCGGACATCAGCGGCGCGACGAGGCAGGGCACCGCCCAGCCGCCGCCGTCGTCGAACAGGCGGGCGAACCCGGCGACGGCCGCGACCGGCATGGCCAGCGCGGCCAGCTCGGCCAGGGTGAGGAGGTCGTGGCGGCGGGTGCTCACACCGGCACCGCCTTGGTGACGCGCGGCGCCGGGCGACGGCGCATGACCCGGTTCCAGGCGTCGGCGAACGCGAGGTCGCCGGTGACCCGGACGACGTTGCCCGCCCCGGGCGACGGCTGCACCTGGCCGCCCGACCGGCTGCCCCACGAGGAGGGCTCGAAGAGCACGGTGGTGAGCGAGCCGAAGCGCCGCCGCAGGTGGGCCACGGCCGGCAGCTCGACGGCGGGCGCGCCGGCGAGGATCACCACGAGCGCGCCGCCGCCCTCGGAGCGGGTGAGCGCGTCGAGCACGCCCCTGAGCGTGCCGGCGGCGGTCGGCGGGACCGTCGCGAGGTGCTCCATGATCGCCTCGACGTGGGCCGAGCCGGCGCCGAACCCGCTGTCGGTCCCGTCGGTGGTGACGAGGCGGACGAGGTCGCGCCGGTTCCACGACGCGGTGACCACGCTGGCCGCCGCCGACACCGCCAGCTCGAGGGAGTCGGCCGTGTGGGTGGTGCGGCGGACGTCGAGGAGGATGGTCGCCCGCCCCTGCCAGGGCAGCTCGTCCTGGCGGACGAGGAGCTCGTCCCGGCGGGCGGTGGACGGCCAGTGGACCCGGCGCAGGTCGTCGCCGACGACGTAGGGCCGCAGCGCGTAGAAGTCCTCGCCGGTGCGGCCGAGGGCGTTCGGGTGCTCGGCGCCGGCGTGGGGGTCGTGCCCGCTCGTGAACGGGATCGGGACGACGTCGTCGACCCGGGGGTAGACGGTGAGCTCCGTGGCCGTGGCCGCCGCCGTGGCCAGGGCGGCCAGCCCGAACGGGTCGGTGACGACCACGTCGAGCGGGCCGACGGTGAGCACCCCCCGGCGCTCGGTCGGCAGCCGGTACGCGGCCCTCGCCGACTCGCCGGGCCGCAGCGGGGCGAGGAGCAGGTCGGCGCCGGCCGTGCCCGTCACCGGGTCCCTGAGGTGGAGGACGGGCGTGCGCCGGCCGCCGGCGTTGCGCACCTGGAGCTCGACCCGCGACGGCGTGCCGGCGTGCACCCGCGGCGGGTGCAGCTCCCTGGCGACCTCGAGGCGCAGGCGGGCGAGGCCGACCCGGACGGCGGCCAGCACCACGAGCCCGGCGCCGACCGTGCCGGCGACGAACAGCTCCGGCGCGCCGAGCAGGCGCCCGACGACGAGCGCGACCAGCGCCCCGCCGGCCAGGAGCCAGCCGGTCCTCGTCAGCACGGCGTGGCCGCCTAGGCCGTCCGGCCGCTGGGCACGGGCACCGACCGCAGCACGTCCCGCAGCACGTCGTTGGCGGTCGTCCCCTGGAGCTGGGCCTCCGGGGTCACCAGCAGGCGGTGGGCCAGCACCGGCTCGGCCACCGCCTTGAGGTCGTCGGGCACCACGTAGTTGCGCCCGCCGGCGGCCGCCCTCGCCCGTCCCACCCGCAGCACGCTGAGCGTGGCCCGCGGCGACATGCCGAGCGCGAGGGCAGGGTGCCGGCGGGTGGCGTCGGCCAGGTCGACCAGGTAGCCCTTCAGCGCGGGCGCCACGTGGACGGTCCGCACGACGTCGGCCATCCCCTGCACGTCCTCGCCGGTGACGACCGGGCCGATGTCGACGAGCGTGTCGTGGTCGCCGTGGGTGTCGAGCACCTCGATCTCGGCGTCCCGCTGCGGGTACCCGACCGAGATCCGCATGAGGAACCGGTCGAGCTGGCTCTCGGGCAGCGGGTAGGTGCCCTCGTGCTCGATCGGGTTCTGGGTGGCGATGACCATGAACGGCGGGGGCAGCGGGTAGGTCGCCCGCTCCACGGTCACCTGGCGCTCCTGCATGGCCTCGAGCAGGGCCGACTGGGTCTTCGGCGACGCCCGGTTGATCTCGTCGCCGAGCACGATGTTGGCGAACACCGGGCCGGGCCGGAACTCGAACTCGCCGTTCGCCCGGTTCCACACGGTGACGCCGATGACGTCGGACGGCAACAGGTCGGGGGTGAACTGCACCCGCCCCCACGAGCAGTCGACCGACGTGGCGAGCGCCTTGGCGAGGCTCGTCTTGCCGACGCCGGGCACGTCCTCGATCAGCAGGTGGCCCTCGGCGACCATGCAGAGCAGGACGAGCTCGATCACGTCCCGCTTGCCCTGGATCACCCGTTCGATGTTGTCGGCGACGGCGCCGAAGAGGTCCGAGAACGTCCTCGGCAGCGTGGCCGTCTCCTGCCTCGCCACAGGTGGCGCGTCCTTTCTCTGGTGCCGGCGTGGCGGGCGTTCGGGGGACGGACTGGCCCGACCGGCGCTGTCGGTGCCCGACAAGCCTACGGCGCCCGACCGCCGACGGGGGGGCGGGTACGGTTCGCCCGTGCCGACCGTCCTCGCCGTCGACATCGGCGGCACGAAGCTGGCGGCCGGCGTGGTCGACGAGGACGGCGCCCTGCTCCGGCGGGCGGCCGCGCCGACGCCGAGGGGCACCGATCCCGAGGCCCTGTTCGCCGCCCTCCTCGCCGTCGTCGGCGCCGTCCGGGCCGGCGACGAGGTCGTGTGCGGCGTGGGCACGGGCGGGCCGATGACCCCCGGGGGCGAGACCGTGTCGCCGCTCAACATCCCGGCCTGGCGGGGCTTCCCGCTGCGCCGCCGGCTGGCCGACGCCGTGGCCCTGCCCACCCACGTCGACAACGACGCCAAGGCGCTGGCCCTCGGCGAGGGGTGGCGGGGCGCCGCCAGGGGCGAGCGCCACTTCATCGCCATGGTCGTGTCGACGGGCGTGGGCGGCGGCATCGTGCTCGACGGCCGCCTGCTCGACGGGGCCGGCGGCAACGCCGGCCACATCGGGCACGTGATCGTCGAGCCCGACGGGCGGGTGTGCGGCTGCGGGGCGAGGGGGTGCCTCGAGGCCGAGGCGTCGGGCACCGGGATCCTCGGCGCCACCGGCCGGCCGGCCAGCGAGGCCGGGCCCGAGGTGGCCGTGCGCACGGGCACGCTGGTCGGGCGGGCCGTGGCCTCGGTGGCCAACCTGCTCGACCTGCGCCTCGCCGTCGTCGCCGGGTCGGTGGCGCTCGGGTTCGGCGAGCCGTTCTTCGCCGCCGCCCAGGCCGAGCTGGACGCCCGCAGCCGCCTCGACTTCTCGGCCGGCGCCCGCATCGTGCCGGCCGGGCTGGGCGACGCCGGGCCGCTGGTGGGCGCGGCCGCCGTCGGCTGGCGGGGCACCGGCCTGGCCGTGCTCGGCGGATGACGCCAGCGCTGGCCCGGCTGCTCGTCGCCTGGGCGCTGGTGGCCGGCGCGCTGCGGCTGACGGTCGCCGCGCCCGAGGACTGCGGTGCCGCCCCGACCCCGGCCCGGCTGCGGGCGGCGGCGGCCGCCGGCGCGGCGTGGATCGCCGCCAACACGAGGCCGGACGGCTCCTACCTCTACGAGTGGCACGTCGGGGAGGGGGCCGGCCCCGCCTACAACGTCGTGCGCCACGCCGGGGTCACCCTGGCCCTGTACCGCGCCGGGCTCGTGGAGGACGGCGACCGCGGCCTCGACTGGCTGCGGGAGCGGGTGAGCGACCGGCACGGGTGGGCCGCGGTGGAGGACGGGGCGTTCGCCCCGCTCGGCGCCACCGCCCTGGCCGTGGCCGCCCTGGCCGAGCGGCGGGCGGCGACCGGCGACCGGTCCGACGACGGGCTGCTGCGCGACCTGGGCTCGTTCCTCGTCGCCCTCCAGCGCGACGACGGCGGCTGGCCGCTCGGCTGGGACCTCGGCGCCGACCGGCCCCAGCCGGGCACCTCGCGCTACTACCCGGGCGAGGCGACGTGGGCCCTGGCCCGCCTGGCCGCCGCCTTCCCGGGCGAGGGATGGGACGGGCCGGCCCGCCGGGGCGCGGCCTACGTCGCCCTGCGCCGCGACGACGTCGAGGCGGTCGAGTTCCCGCCGCTCAACGACCACTGGGGCGCGTACGCGCTGGCCGAGCTGGCGGCCGCCGGGCCGTTGCCCGACGCGTGGCTGGACTACGCCCGGCTGCTGCACGGGCGCTTCGACCTGCTCGTGCGGTCCCAGGCCCGCCAGCGCCCGTCCGGCCCGGCGTCGGTGCTGCACGGCCCGCCCCGCCGGGCCGCCGCGCTCGGCACGTGGGTCGAGGGCGAGGCCGCGCTGTGGCGGCTGGCCCGGGCCGAGCCCCGCCTGGCCGACCTCGCGCCCGCTTTGCTCGCCACCGCCGCGTGCGGCGCCGGCCTGCTCGTCGACCGCCAGACAGCCGGCGGCCCGGTGGAGGAGGACGGGGCCTGGGTGACGGGCGGGGTGACGAGGAACGACGACCAGCAGCACGCCGTCGCCGGCCTGCTGGCCACCGCCGACGCCCTCGAGGCGCCGGGGTGACGGTCGTGCGGGCGGCGGTCGTGCTCGCCCTGGTGATGAACGGGGCGGCGGCGGTGGCCGTCACGGGCCGGCTGGCCCCGGGGGGCGACGGCCGGCGCCGGCTCCTCGTCGGGGCCGGCGCGCTGGCCGCCGCGCTGCTGGCCGGGGCGGCCGCCGTGTCGGGGCCGGTCCGCGACGCGCTGGACGTCGGCGTCCCCAGCACCCAGATCTCGGCCGGCGCGCTCGTCGCCGTGGGCGCCGTGCTCGTGCTCGTGGAGGGGTCGTGGGGCGACGTGGTCGCCGACGGCGCGGCCGCCCGGCCCCGCCGCGGGCTGGTCGTGCCCCTCACCCTCCCGGTGCTGGCCGGGCCCGGGCCGCTCGCCGTGGCCGTGGCCCTGGCCGGGCGGTGGGGGACGGCCACCGCGGTCGTCGCCGTCGCCCTCGCCGCCGCCGCCACGGTCGTCCTGGCCGCCGCCCTCGACCGGGTGGGCGCCCGCCACCCGTGGGCCCCGCCGCTGGCCGCCCGGCTGGTGGCCGCCGGGGCCGTCGCCGCCGCCGTCGAGCTGGCGGTCGACGGCGTGCTCGGCGTCTGAGGCCGGTCAGGCGACGGTGCAGGCCGGGGTCGGGGCGAGGTCGACGACGTAGGCCGGGCCGAGGCCGCCGTCGCGGCGGTGGCGGCCGGCGCCGTCCGGGCGGAAGCCGGACCGCTCGTACAGGCGGATGGCCCGGTCGTAGCGGTCCCTGGTCAGCAGGCGCACCTGCCGGAGGCCGGCGGAGCGGGCGGCGTCGAGCACGGCGTCGAGCAGGCCCCGGCCCACGCCGGCGCCGCGGCAGTCGGACAGGAGGAACAGCTTCCGCAGCTCGCCGCAGCCGTCGTCGTGCACGGCGAGGGCGGCCGTGCCGACCACCCGGTCGCCGTCGACGGCGACGAAGAACGAGTGGAACGACGCCTCGGGTCGGAGGAGGTCGGCGTCGGCGCCCAGCGGGTCGAACGGGAGGCCGTGCTCGCGCAGCACGCGCTCGGCCACGGTGGCGGCGGCGTGGGCGTCGGCGTCGGTCCCCCTGCGCACGTGCATGGCGGCCATCGTCGCATAGACATGCATTAAATCGCTAGCTCATGACAGACTCAGCTTGCATAGATACAGTAACAGGATGCATACTCTCCGCTCGTGGCCATGAGCGTCGGCGTCGTCGGGGCGTCCGGGTACGCCGGCGCCGAGCTGCTCCGCCTGCTCGCCGCCCACCCGGACCTGCACGTGGCGTGGGCCGCGGCCGCGTCCGCGGCCGGCACGGCGGTGGCCGACCGCTACCCGGGGCTCGCCCCGGCCTACGGCGACCTCGCCTTCCGGGCCACCGACGAGGCGCTCGACGAGGGCGCCGACGTGGTGTTCTGCGCGCTGCCTCACGGCGAGTCGGCCGGGGTGGCCCTCGCCGCCGCGGCGGCCGGCGCCGTGGTGTGCGACCTGTCGGCCGACTTCCGCCTGCTCGACCCGGCCGCCTACCCGGCCTGGTACGGCGCCGACCACCCGGCGCCGGGCGAGCTCGGGGCGTGGGCCTACGGCCTGCCCGAGCTCCACCGGGACGAGCTGCGGGGGGCGAGGAAGGTGGCCGTGCCCGGCTGCTACCCGACGGCCGCCGTCCTCGCCCTCGCGCCGGCGCTGGCCGCCGGGCTGGTGGCGCCGGACGGCATCGTCGTGGACGCCAAGTCCGGCGTGTCGGGCGCCGGGCGGTCGCCGGCCGACGCCACCCTGTTCGCCCAGGCCAACGAGAGCGTCCGCCCGTACGGCGCCCCGTCGCACCGGCACACCCCGGAGATCGAGCAGGAGCTGTCGCGGGTGGCCGGCCGCCCGCTCGTCGTCACGTTCACCCCCCACCTCGTGCCGATGACGAGGGGCGAGCTGGTCACCTGCTACGCCACCCTGGTCGACGGCGCCGACCAGGCCGCCGTCGACGCCTGCTACCGCGCCGCCTACGCGTCCGAGCCGTTCGTCGACCCGCTCCCCGCCGGCACCTGGCCGGCGACGCGGTCGGTGGCCGGGACGAACCGGGCCCTCGTCGGCGCCACCGTCGACGCCAGGGCCGGGCGGCTCGTGGTGGCGGCGGCGATCGACAACCTCGGCAAGGGCGCCGCCGGCCAGGCCGTGCAGTGCGCCAACCTGGCCGTCGGGCTCCCCGAGACGGCCGGCCTCGACCACCTGGCGCCGGGCCCGTGACCGGCACGGTGGTCGTGAAGTGGGGCGGCGCCGCCCTCGACGGCGGCCAGGTCGACGACCTGGCCGACGACGTCGCCCACCTCCACGCGAGGGGGGTCGAGGTCGTCGTCGTGCACGGCGGCGGGCCGGAGGTGTCGCGGGCCATGCGGGCGCTCGGCACCGAGCCGGTGTTCGTCGACGGCCACCGGGTGACCGACGCGGCGGCCGTGGAGGTCGTCCGCATGGTGCTCGTCGGCAAGGTCAACCAGTCCCTGGTCGGCGCGCTCAACCGGCGGGGCCGGCTGGCCGTCGGCCTCTCCGGCCAGGACGGCCTCCTCGTGCAGGCCCGGCCCCGGGTCGACCCGGCCGGGCGGGACCTGGGCTTCGTCGGCGACGTCGACACGGTCGACCCGACCGCCCTGCGGGCCGTGACCGGTGCCGGCATGGTGCCGGTCGTCGCGCCGGTGGCGGCCGGGCCGGGCGGCGGTCCCTGGAACGTGAACGCCGACTCGGTCGCCGCCGCCGTCGCCGTCGAGGTCGGCGCGGCGGCGCTCGTGCTCATGACCGACGTGCCCGGCCTGCTCGACGACCCGGCCGACCCGTCCACCGTCGTCGGGCGGGTGACGGCGGCCGACCTCGAGGCCCGGCTGGCGGCCGGGCGGCTGGCCGGCGGGATGGTGCCCAAGGTGCGGGCCGCGGTCACCGCCGTGCGGGGCGGCGTCGGCGTGGCGAGGATCGTCGACGGCCGGCCGCCCCACGCCCTGCTCGACGCGGTGGCCGGCACGTCGGGGACCACCGTGGAGCCGGGGCCGTGACGTCGGTGATCGACCGGGCCCAGGCCGTGCTGTGGCCGACCTACCGCCGCCCGCCGGCCGAGTTCGTGCGGGGCGAGGGCGTCCGGCTGTGGGACGCCGACGGCCGCGAGCACCTCGACTTCCTGAGCGGCATCGCCGTCGTCGCCGCCGGCCACGCCCACCCGGCCGTAGTCGCCGCCGTCACCGCCCAGGTGGGCGCGCTCGGCCACACGTCGAACCTGTTCGCCACCGAGCCGGCCGTCGCCCTGGCCGAGCGCCTGGTCGCCCGCTTCGGCGGCCGGGCCCGCGTGTTCCTGTCGAGCTCGGGCGCCGAGGCCAACGAGGCGGCCATCAAGCTGGCCCGCCGGTGGGGCTCGGTGACGAAGGGGGCGACCGGCATCGTCGCCGCCGACGGCGGCTTCCACGGCCGCACGCTCGGCGCCCTCGCGGCGACGGGCAAGCCGGCCATCCGCGACCCGTTCGGCCCGCTGCCGCCCGGCTTCGCCCACGTGCCCTACGGCGACGCCGACGCCCTCGCCGCCGCCGTCGGCCCGGGCACGGCGGCCGTCCTGCTCGAGCCGGTGCAGGGCGAGGCCGGCGTGGTCGTCCCGCCGCCCGGCTACCTCGCCGCCGCCAGGGAGATCACCGCCGCGGCCGGCGCCCTGCTCGTGCTGGACGAGGTGCAGTCCGGCGTCGGGCGCACCGGCCGGTTCTTCGCCGCCGAGCACGAGGGCGTGCGGCCCGACGTCGTCACCCTGGCCAAGGCGCTCGGCAACGGGCTGCCGGTGGGGGCGACGATCGCCGACGAGGACGTCGCCGCCGTGCTCGTGCCCGGCGACCACGGGTCGACGTTCGCCGGCGGCCCGGTGGCCTGCGCGGCGGCGCTGGCCGTGCTCGACGTGGTCGAGCCGCGACTCCGGGACGGCCACGTCGAGGCCGTCGGCCGCCGGCTCGGCGACGGCCTCGTGGCGCTGGCCGACCGGGCCGGCGGCGGCGCCCTGGCGCGCGGGCTCGGGCTGTGGTGGGCGCTCGACCTCGGTGCCGGGTCGGTGCCGGCCGCCGACGTCGCCATCGCCGCCCTGGCCCACGGCGTGGTCGTCAACGCGGTCACGGCGACGGCCGTCCGGCTGGCGCCGCCGCTCGTCGTCACCGCGGCCGAGGTGGACGAGGCGCTCGCCCGCCTGGGCGCGGCGCTCGTGGAGGTGGGCGTGTGTCGCTGAAGCCGGCCCGGCAGCGGGCCCTCGCCGAGCTGCTCCGCCGGGCCACGGTGACCAGCCAGGCCGAGCTGCGCGACCTGCTGGCCGAGGAGGGCTACGAGGCCACCCAGGCCACGCTCAGCCGCGACCTGGTCGAGATCGGGGCCGTGAAGGTGCGGGCCGGGGACGGCCGCCTCGTCTACGCCCTGCCCGACGCCGGCGGGCCGCCGGCCGGGCTCGAGGAGGTCCGCCGGGCGCTGGACCTCGCCATGGTGTCGATGGTCCCGACCGGGAACCTCCTCGTGATCCGCACGCCGCCCGGGCACGCCAACGTCCTCGCGTCGGCGCTCGACCGGGCCCGCCTCCCGGCCATCGTCGGGACGGTGGCGGGCGACGACACCGTCCTCGTCGTGTGCGCCGAGCGGACGCCGGCGAAGGCCGTCGCCCGCCGCCTCCAGGACCTGATCGACCGACGACCCGTGAGGGAGACGACATGAACGACCGCCTCGTGGTGCTGGCCTACTCCGGCGGCCTCGACACCACCGTCGCCGTCCACCGCCTGACCAACGAGGACGGCTGGGACGTCGTCGCCCTCCTCGCCGACGTCGGCCAGGGCGAGGACCTGGAGGCGCTGGCCAAGCGGGCGATGGCGGCCGGCGCGGTGGACGCCGTCGTCGTCGACGCCACCGGGCGATTCGCGGCCGAGATGCTCGCCCCCGCGCTGGCCGCCAACGCCCTGTACGAGGGCAAGTACCCGCTCGTCTCCTCGCTGTCCCGGCCGCTGATCGCCCGCCTGCTCGTCGAGGAGGCCAGGCGGCGGGGCGCGGGGGCGGTCGCCCACGGCTGCACGGGCAAGGGCAACGACCAGGTGCGCTTCGAGGTCAGCTGCGGGGCGCTGGCCCCCGACCTGCGGGTGCTGGCCCCGGTGCGGGACTGGCACGCCAGCCGCCCCGAGGCGATCGCCTACGCCGGCGACCACGGCCTCGACCTCGGCTGGATCTCGCAGCGGTCGCCGTACTCGGTCGACCAGAACCTGTGGGGGCGCACCATCGAAGCGGGGGCGCTGGAGGACCCGTGGGTGGCGCCGCCCGAGGACGCCTTCGCCTGGACGGCGGCGCCCGGCTCGGTCACCGGCGCGCCGGTCGACGTCGTCGTCGCCTTCGAGCGCGGGGTGCCGGTGGCCGTCGACGGCGAGCCGTGCGACCTGGCCGGTGCCGTCGAGCGGCTCAACCGGGTGGCCGGCGCCGTCGGCTACGGCCGGGTCGACATGCTGGAGAACCGCCGCGTCGGCATCAAGAGCCGCGAGGTCTACGAGGTGCCGGGCGCGCTGGCGCTGATCACCGCCCACCGCGACCTCGAGGACCTCGTGCTCGACCGGGAGGTGCTCCACGAGAAGGCCAGGCTCGAGGTGCGCTACGCCGAGCTCGTGTACGACGGCCTCTGGTACTCGCCGCTGCGGGCCGCCCTCGACGCGTTCGTGGCCGAGACCCAGCAGGTGGTGACCGGCGAGGTGCGGCTGACGGCCGGCCCCGGCCACGTGCGGGTGACCGGCCGCCGGTCGCCGAACGCGCTCTACCAGCCGGCGCTCGCCACCTACGGGGACGACGACCGCTTCGACCAGGCCGCCGGCGGCGCCTTCACCGCGCTGTGGGGGCTGCCCGTGCGGACGTGGGCCGCCGTGCACGGCCGCCCGTCGTAGGGGTCGCCTACGCTCGCCCGGTGGACCCGACGTACCCGCCCGAGGCCGAGGCCCACCGGGAGAAGATCCAGGCGTTCCTCGCCGAGCACCTGCCGCCCGGGTGGCAGGGGATGGGCGCGCTCCCGCCCGACGAGGTGCCGGCCTTCCGCGAGTCGTGGCGCCGGGTGCTGGCCGGCAACGGGCTGCTCGCCCCCTCGTGGCCGCAGGCCTACGGCGGTGCCGGGCTGACGGCGCTGGAGCAGGTGGTGACGGCCGAGGAGTTCGCCAAGGCGGGCGTGCCGACGGGCGGGCCGAACGACGTCTTCGGCATCCAGATGGTCGGCAACACGCTGCTGCGGTGGGGGACCGAGGAGCAGAAGCGCCACTTCCTGCCCCGGATCCTGTCGGGCGAGGACCGGTGGTGCCAGGGCTACTCGGAGCCGGACGCCGGGTCCGACCTCGCCAACCTCGGCTGCCGGGCCGTGCTCGACGGCGACGAGTGGGTGGTCGACGGGCAGAAGATCTGGACCTCGGCCGGCCACCTGGCCAACTGGATCTTCGTGCTGGCGAGGACGGACCCGGACGCGCCGAAGCACCGCGGGATCACGTTCCTGCTGGTGCCGATGGACCAGCCCGGCGTGGAGGTCCGCCCCATCCGCATGATGTCGGGGCCGTCGGAGTTCAACGAGGTCTTCTTCACCGGCGCCCGCACGGCGAGGGAGCACGTGGTCGGCGAGGTGGACGGCGGCTGGGCCGTCGCCATGACCCTCCTCGGCTACGAGCGGGGCGAGGCCGCCGCCACCACGCCCATCCTGTTCAGGGGCGAGCTCGACCGGCTCGTCGCCCTCGTACGGGAGCGGGGCCTGGCCGGCGACCCGGTCATCCGCCAGCGCCTGGCCTGGTGCCACTCGAAGGTCGAGGTCATGCGCTTCCTCGGCCTCCGGGCCCTCACCCGGTTCCTCGCCGGGCAGCACCCCGGGCCGGACGCGTCGATCTCCAAGCTGTTCTGGAGCGAGTACCACCAGGCCGTCACCGAGCTGGCCGTCGACGTGCTCGGCGCCGACGCCACCGTGCCGTCCGGGCGGGCGCCGACCAGCGCCTTCCAGGTCGACGACCCCGGCGCCCCGAACGACAGCGCCTCCTGGGTCGGCACCTTCCTCAACGCGAGGGCCGGCACCATCTACGCGGGCACGTCGCAGGTGCAGCGCAACATCGTGGGCGAGCTCGTGCTCGGGCTGCCGAAGGAGCCGAGGGCGGACGCGGGACCGTGGCGCGCCACCCGGACCGCCCCGGCCTGACCGTCGCCTGGGCGTGGCGGGCGGCGGCG
>DASWMK010000165.1 GCA_036399815.1 Acidimicrobiales bacterium | reverse complement strand
TCGGCGACCCGCACGTGGGTCCGGTCCCGGACGACGGGCTCGCCGCCGACGACCACCTCCGTCACGTCGGCCGCCGTCGCCGCGAACACGACCTGGCCGGGGTCGGCGCCGGCCAGGCGGGGGGACGAAAGGTCCACGGCGCAGAAGTCGGCCAGGCGCCCGGGGGCGAGCTCGCCGGCGTCCCAGCCGAGCGACGCCGCCCCGCCGCCCGTGGCCGCGGCGAGGAGGGCGGCCGGGTCGTGGTGGCCCCGGCGGCCGGTGCGGAGGCGCTCGTCCAGCTCGACGGCCCGCGCCTCCTCGAACAGGTCGACGACGGCGTGGCTGTCGCTGCCGAGGCAGAGCGGGCTGCCGGCGGCGGCCAGGTCGGCGGCCGGCCCGATCCCGTCGGCCAGGTCCCGCTCGGTCGTCGGGCACAGGCACACCGACGTGCCGGTGCCGCCCAGCAGGGCGACGTCGACGGCGGTCAGGTGGGTGGCGTGCACGGCGGTGGTGGACGGGCCGAGGACGCCGCAGTCGTCGGCCAGCCCGGCCGGGGTGCGGCCGGTGGCGGCCAGGCAGGCCTCGTTCTCGGCCGGCTGCTCGGACAGGTGGAGGTGCAGCGGCATGCGGTGGGTGGCCGCGAACGCCGCCACCTCGGCCATGGCGGCGGGGTCGACGGCCCGCACGCTGTGGATCGCCGCGCCGGGCCGCCAGCCGGGCCCGCCCTCGCCGAGCGCCGCCACCCGCTCGGCCCACGCCGCCGCCGAGCCGTCGCCGAAGCGCCGCTGGCGCTCGTCGAGGGGCCGCCCGTCCACCCCGCCGTGCAGGTAGCAGGTGTCGAGCAGGGTCAGGCGCACGCCGGCCTCGGCCGCCGCCGCCACCAGCGCCTCGGCCATGGCGTTCGGGTCGTCGTAGGGGCGGCCGTCGGGGCGGTGGTGGACGTAGTGGAACTCGCCGACGGCGGTGATCCCGGCGAGCGCCATCTCCGCGTAGGCGGCCAGCGCCAGCCCGTGGAGGGAGCCGGGGTCGAGGGCGACGGCGACCGCGTACATCGCCTCCCGCCAGGTCCAGAAGTCGCCGCGGCCGGCGTGGGTCCTGCCCCGCAGCGCCCGGTGGAAGGCGTGGCTGTGGGCGTTGGCCAGGCCGGGCAGCACGAGCCCGGGCAGCCGGGTGTCGCCCTCGGCCGCCGGCACGCCGTGCTCGACCCGCACGAGGCGCTCGCCCTCGGCCGTCAGCCGGACGTCGGTGCGGGCCGCGCCGTCGACCCAGCCCCAGCCGGCGTGCCAGGACCGGATCGGGGTCAGCACGCCAGGTCGGCCAGGACGGCGGCCAGCGCGGCCACGCCGGCGACGCAGTCGTCGTCGGTGGCCGACTCGGCCGGGCTGTGGGACACGCCGGTGGGGTTGCGGACGAACAGCATGGCCGTGCGGGCCGCGGGGGCGAGGATGCCGGCGTCGTGGCCGGCGCCGGTGGGCAGCTCCGGCGCGCCGAGCAGGGCGGTCAGCCGGGCGCGCAGGCCGGGGTCGAACGGGACGGCGGCCGTGCGGGACTCGACCGCCACCTCGACGTCCACGCCGTGCTCGCCGGCGGCCGCCCGCACGTCCTCCTCCCACCCGGCCACGAGCGCGTCGAGGGCCGGGTCGTCCGGGGCGCGGGCGTCGAGCCAGAGGTCGACCCTGGACGGGACGACGTTGGTCCCGTTGGGCGTCACCGCCACCCGGCCGACCGTGGCCAGCCCGCCGGTGGCGGCTGCCCTCGCCCTCGCCGCGATGACGGCGGCGGCGAGGACCATGGCCGGGTCCCGGCGGTCCTCGAGGCGGGTGGTGCCGGCGTGGTTGGCCTCGCCCACCGCCGTGCACCGCCACCGGCCGTGCGGCCAGATCTCGGTGGCGACGGCGACCGGGGCGTCGAGGTCGGCCAGCCCCCTGCCCTGCTCGACGTGGAGCTCCACGAAGGCGCCGATGCGGCCGAGCCGGAGCGGCTCGGGGCCGAGCCCGGAGGGGTCGACGCCGGCGGCGGCCATGGCGTCGGCCATGCGCACGCCGTCCGTGCCCGTGCGCCGGCGGGCGTCGTCGGGGTCGACGGCGCCGGTGGCCAGGCGGCTGCCCACGCACGACAGGCCGAAGCGGGCGCCCTCCTCGTCGGCGAAGGCGACGACCGCCACCGGCCGGCGCAGCGGGCGGTCGCCGGCCAGCACGTCCTCGACGGCGAGGAGGCCGGCCACCACGCCGAGCGCCCCGTCGTAGGCGCCGCCCTCGGGCACGGTGTCCAGGTGGCTGCCGGTGACGACGGCGCCGGCTGCGGCCGCCGTCGACCCCTCCGGCCACCACCAGGCCCACAGGTTGCCGTTGGCGTCCTGCTCGACGTCGCCGCCGATCCCGGCCGCCTCCGCCTCGAACCACGCCCGGGCGGCCGCGTCCTCGGCCGTCCAGGCGAAGCGGTTCCAGCCGCCGGCCGGCGAGCGCCCGATGGCCGCCAGCCCGTCGAACGACGCCCGGAACCGGGCGGCCGTCGTCACCGGCCGGCGAGCGGGATGCGCACGCCCCGGTCGCGGGCGACGGCCATGGCCTCGGGGTAGCCGGCGTCGGCGTGGCGGGCGACGCCGGTGCCCGGGTCGCTCGTCAGCACCCGCTCGAGCTTCTGCGCGGCGAGGTCGGAGCCGTCGGCGACGGCCACCATCCCGGCGTGGATCGAGCGGCCGATGCCCACCCCGCCGCCGTGGTGGACGCTCACCCACGACGCCCCGCTGGCGCAGTTGAGGAGCGCGTTGAGGATCGGCCAGTCGGCGATGGCGTCGCTGCCGTCGGCCATGGCCTCGGTCTCCCGGTACGGCGAGGCCACCGACCCGGAGTCGAGGTGGTCGCGGCCGATCACGATCGGCGCCTGCACCCGGCCGCTGGCGACGAGCTCGTTGAAGCGGACGCCGAGCTCGGCCCGCTCGCCGTAGCCGAGCCAGCAGATGCGGGCGGGCAGGCCCTGGAAGGCGACCCGGTCCGACGCCATGCGGATCCAGCGCAGGAGCGGCTCGTTGTCCGGGAACTGCTCGATGGCCGCCTTGTCGGTGACGCCGATGTCGGCCGGGTCGCCCGACAGCGCCGCCCACCGGAACGGGCCCTTGCCCTCGCAGAACAGCGGGCGGATGTAGGCGGGGATGAACCCCGGGTACGAGAACGCCTGCTCGAAGCCGCCCAGCCGGGCCTCGGCCCGCAGGCTGTTGCCGTAGTCGAACACCTCGGCGCCCCGCTCCTGGAAGGCGACCATCGCCGCGCAGTGCTCGACCATGCTGGCCCGCGCCCGGCGGACGTAGTCGTCCGGGTCGCGCTCCCGCAGCTCGGCCGCCTCCTCCACCGACAGCCCGGCCGGCACGTAGAACAGCGGGTCGTGGGCCGCCGTCTGGTCGGTGACCACGTCGGCCGCGAACCCGGCGGCGGCGAGGCGGGGGAGCACCTCGGCGGCGTTGCCGAGCAGGCCGATCGACAGGGCCCGGCGATCGTCCCTCGCCTCCTCGGCCAGCCGGCAGGCGTGGTCGAGGTCGTCGGCCCGCACGTCGAGGTAGCGGGTGGCGAGCCGCCGCTCGATGCGCGACGGGTCGACCTCCACGCAGATCACGACCCCGCCGTTCATGGTGACGGCGAGCGGCTGGGCGCCGCCCATGCCGCCGAGGCCGGCGGTGACGGTGATCGTGCCGGCCAGGGTGCCGCCGAAGCGCCGCTCGGCGATGGCGGCGAAGCACTCGTAGGTCCCCTGGAGGATCCCCTGGGACCCGATGTAGATCCACGAGCCGGCCGTCATCTGCCCGTACATGGTCAGCCCGAGCGCCTCGAGGCGCCGGAACTCGTCCCAGTTCGCCCAGTCGGGCACCAGCATCGAGTTGGCGATGAGCACCCGGGGCGCCCACTCGTGGGTGCGGAACACGCCGACCGGCTTGCCCGACTGCACGAGCAGCGTCTCGTCGTCCTCGAGGTCGCGGAGCGACGCGACCATGGCGTCGAACGCGGCCCACGACCGGGCCGCCCGCCCCGTGCCGCCGTACACGACGAGCTCGCCGGGGCGCTCGGCCACCTCGGCGTCGAGGTTGTTCATCAGCATGCGGAGCGCGGCCTCCTGCGGCCAGCCCTTGCAGGAGCGCTCGGTCCCCCTCGGCGCCCGCACGTCGCGGGTGCCGGTCGTGAAGTCGGCGGGGCTCATGGGCGGCGAGCGTAGGTCCGGCGGGGGAGCGGCGGGGAAGGCTGCCGCCCATGCCCGACGTTGTCCTCCTCCGCCACGGCGAGACCGAGTGGAGCGCCACCGGGCGCCACACCGGCACGACCGACGTGCCCCTCACCGACCGGGGGCGCGACCAGGCCCGCGCCATCGGCGCGCTGCTGCGCGGCCGGTGCTTCGCCCGCGTGCTCGTGAGCCCGCTGCGGCGGGCGGCCGAGACGTGCCGGCTGGCCGGCCTGGGCGGCGGCGAGGTGGTCGACGACCTGCGCGAGTGGGCCTACGGCGACTTCGAGGGCCGCACCACCGAGGAGGTCCGCGAGGGCCTCCCCGGGTGGACGGTGTGGACCGGCCCGGTCCCCGGCGGCGAGCAGGTGGACGACGTCGGCCACCGGGCCGACCGGGTCATCGAGGCGGTGCGGGCCGTGGACGGCGACGTCGCCGTCGTCGCCCACGGCCACCTCCTCCGGGTGCTGGCCGCCCGCTGGATCGGCCTGCCCGCCGAGGCCGGCCGGCTCCTCGCCCTGTCGACGGCGACGGTCTCCGTGCTCGGCTGGGAGCGCGAGCAGCCCGTCGTGACCGTCTGGAACCAGCCGGCGCCCGACTAGCTCTCGCAGCCGATCCCGTCGTTGTCGTTGCCGTCGAGCCCGTACGGGTCCGCCCCGTTCTTGATGTAGACGGGACCCTCGACGAAGATCGGCCCGTCGCCCTCGCCCCCTGCGCAGTCGGCGTCGTAGCCGATCGGGATGCAGGGGTCGTAGTTCGGATGGCAGTCCGACGGCGGCTGTGTCGGCGGCGGCGAAGTCGTCGGCGGGAGCGTCGGTGGCGCGGTCGTCGGCGGGACCGTCGTCGGCGGTGCCGTGGTGGTCGTCGGCGGCGCCGTCGTCGTGGTCGTCGGCGGCGCGGTCGTCGTGGTCGTCGGCCTCGCCGTGGTGGTCGTCGGCGCCTCGGTGGTGGTCGTCGTCGGGCGCTCGGTCGTCGTCGTGGTCGACGGGGCGACGGACGCCGCCTCGTCGGTGTCCGGCTCGCCGCCGACCGCGCCGATCAGCGCGAGCAGGACGAACACGGCGACGCCGGCGACGATCCACTGCGTCCGCCTCGACCAGGCGCGGTACGTGTCCCAGGCCCTCCGGTGCCAGGGCGCGCGCGCCGACGGCCACGGGTTCGATTGCATCGCGGTTCCCCTCCCCAGCGCTGCGCTCCCGTGCGCAGCGGCCGACCATCCTCCCACTCCGGACAGGTGCCGCACAAGGGCCGAAGCCCGCGTCCCGCCCGCCCCCGGAACGCCGCCGGCACGACTACGGTCCGCCCATGGCCCCTTCCCGCCTGGTCCTGCGGGGCGCCCGGCTCGTCGACGGCACGGGCGCCGACCCGGTGAACGACGCGGGGGTCGTGGTGGAGGGCGACCGCATCGCCCAGGTCGGCGGCTCACCGCCGTCCGACGCCGAGGTCGTCGACCTCTCGGGCGCGACCCTGCTCCCCGGGCTCATCGACGCCCACGCCCACCTCACGATCATCGACGCCGGCGACATGGCGTACGAGCGCATGTCCGCCGCCGTGGCCGCCGCCCACATCTTCCGCAACTGCTCGCTCGCCCTCGACGCCGGGTTCACGACCGTGCGGGACGCGGGCGGGGCCGACGCCGGCCTCGTGATGGCCGTCGCCTCCGGGCTGGTCGAGGGGCCGCGCATCCTGCCGTCGGGCCCGATCCTCTGCCAGACGGGCGGGCACGGCGACTTCCGCCACGCCTTCGAGATCCACCTCGAGCGCGACGTCCCCGGCCTCGCCAGCGGGTCGATCGTGTGCGACGGCCCCGACGAGGCCCGCAAGGCGGCCCGCGAGGCGTTCCGGCGGGGCGCCACCCAGATCAAGGTGTGCGTGTCGGGCGGGGTCGTGTCCCGCACCGACCGGCTGGAGGACGCCCAGTTCGGCGTGGAGGAGCTGCGGGCGATCGTCGAGGAGGCCGCCGCCCGCGACACCTACGTGCTGGCCCACTCCCACAACATCCGGGGCATCAAGAACGGGCTGGCGGCGGGCATCCGCAGCTTCGAGCACGCCACCTTCCTCGACGCCGAGACGGCCCAGGAGGTGGCCGAGGCCGGCGCCTACGTCGTCCCCACCCTCACCGTCCTGCACCTGATGGCGGAGCACGGCTCGGCGTGGGGCCTCGGGGAGGACATCGTGGCCAGGGCCGCCGGCGTCGAGGAGGCCATGAGCGGCGCGGTCAAGATCGCCCGGGACGCGGGCGTGAAGATCGGGTCGGGCTCGGACCTGCTCGGCATCGGCCAGGACCGCCGCGGGCTCGAGCTGACCCTGAAGGCCGGCATCCTCGGGCCGATGGCGGCCGTCGAGTCGGCCACCAGGGTGAACGCCGAGCTGCTCAACCTGGGCGACGAGCTGGGCACGGTCACCGAGGGCAAGGCCGCCGACCTGGTCGCCTTCGAGGGCGACCCGCTGGCCGACCCCGAGCTGTTCGACCGGACCGACCGGGTGCGCCTCGTCGTGAAGGGCGGGCAGGTGGTGCGTGGGGGCTGAGCCGCCCCACCGGCCGACGGTCGTCGTCGAGGGCCGGGGCCTGACGGCGGCCGAGGTGGTGGCGGTGGCGAGGGACGGGGCCCCGGTCGCCCTGTCCGACCGGGCCGTCGAGGCCATGGCCCGGTCCCGGGCCATCGTCGACGGGCTGGCGTCGTCCGGCGAGCCGGTCTACGGCGTGTCCACCGGGTTCGGCTCGCTGGCGACCGTCTTCATCCCCGCCGAGCGGCGGGAGCAGCTCCAGCGGTCCCTGGTGCGCTCCCACGCCGCCGGGATGGGGCCGCCGGTGGAGGACGAGGTCGTGCGGGCCATGGTCCTCCTCAGGGCCAGGAGCCTGGCCATGGGCTACAGCGGCGGCCGGCCGGCGGTGGCCGAGGCGCTCGTCGCCCTGCTGAACGCCGGGCTGACCCCCGTCGTGCCCGAGCACGGCTCGGTCGGGTGCAGCGGCGACCTCGCCCCGCTGGCCCACGTCGGCCTCGTGCTGATGGGGGAGGGCGAGGTGGCGCGGGACGGCGAGGTGGTGGCCGCCGCCGACGCCCTCCCGGCGGCCGGCATCGAGCCGCTGACCCTCACGGCCAAGGAGGGGCTGGCCCTCATCAACGGCACCGACGGCATGCTCGGCATGCTCGTGCTCGCCCTGGCCGACCTGTCGATGCTGCTGCGGGCGGCCGACGTGACGGCGGCGATGAGCGTCGAGGGCCTGCTCGGCACCGACCGCGTCTTCCGGCCCGACCTGCACGCCATCCGGCCCCACCCCGGCCAGGTGGCGAGCGCCGCCAACCTGCTGCGCCTGCTCGACGGCTCGCCGATCGTCGCGTCCCACCGGGAGGGCGACCCCCGGGTCCAGGACGCCTACTCCCTGCGCTGCGCGCCCCAGGTGGCGGGGGCGGCGAGGGACACGGTCGACCACGCCCGCCGGGTGGCCGAGGTCGAGCTCGGGTCGGCCATCGACAACCCGATGGTGCTGCCCGACGGCACGGTGTCGTCCAACGGCAACTTCCACGGCGCGCCCGTCGCGTTCGTCTGCGACTTCCTCGCCATCGCCGTCGCCGACGTCGGCTCGATCAGCGAGCGCCGCACCGACCGCATGCTCGACGTCGCCCGGTCCCAGGGGCTGCCGCCGTTCCTCGCGCCCGACGCCGGGGTCGATTCAGGGCTGATGATCGCCCAGTACACGGCGGCCGCGCTGGTGGCCGAGAACAAGCGCCTCGCCGTGCCGGCCAGCGTCGACTCGATCCCGACCTCCGCCATGCAGGAGGACCACGTGTCGATGGGGTGGGGCGCGGCCCGCAAGCTCCGCCGGGCGGTCGCCAACCTGGCCAGGATCCTGGCCGTCGAGTACCTCACCGCGGCCAGGGCGATCGACCTTCGCGCCCCGCTGCGCCCGGCCGCCGCCACCGGCGCGGCGCTCGCCCTGCTGCGGGAGCGGGTGCCCGGCCCCGGCCCCGACCGCCCCGTCGCCCCCGAGCTGGCCGCCGCCGAGGAGCTGGTGCGGACCGGCGCGCTCGTCCACGCCGTCCGGTCCGTCACCGGCCCGCTGCTCTGAGAGGATCGATCGAACCGAGCTACGGCGGGTACCGGTCCGTCTCCAGGTCGTAGACGTACCGGAGCACGACCTGGCGATACCGGGCGACGACGACCCAGACGACGACCACTGCCGTTCCGGGGATGAGCACGGCAAAGCTCGGCAGGGCCTGGTTCTCGACCGGTGCGGCCCGCTCGGCATGCCCTTCCCGGTCGCACAGGTCCATCAGGAACTGGATCACTGCTCGGCGACGGACGAAATCGCCCTCAGCCTCTAGCCAACGGTCAAGTGTGTCCTCGAGGTTGAAGGGCTCGTAGCTCAACCCCAGCGGTCGAGGCGCTCACGGAGGTCGCCCGCGGTGCCCGGGAAGGGCGCCTCGATGTCGCCGCCTTCTGCCCGGACGAGATCGGCGACGGCCGCGGCAACGTCCTTGCCCGCGACGATCGCGGACAGGATCGGGTCGACGCCGGCGCGCATCCGCTCGGCGACGTCGAGCAACGTCGGCAGCGACGTCACCCGCACACCGACCTCGACGAGTCGCGACACGGCGTCGACCGGGAGGCCCAGCACGGCTGCGGCCTGGGAGCGCGTCACGTCCGGGCCAGTCGTGACGATCGTCGTCGTCCCGCCGCTCGCGACCGCGTCGAGGACGGCGCGTAGGAACGGCGCGATGTTGGCGCCTGCGGGGAGACTGGACAGGGCGTCGAGCATCGCCTTCGCCTCACGACGGGTCACCTCGTCGCCAACGATGTGGACGACATCGTGCGCCGGCATGGGCGAGATGCTACGACAGGCTGTCACCGGCCCGCTGCTCTGAGAGGATCGCCGGCATGTCCGTCGTCGACCGCGTGTGGGACGAGGAGATCGTCCCGGCGCTCACCGAGTTCATCCGCATCCCGAACCTGTCGCCGGCGTTCGACCCGGAGTGGGCCGCGCACGGGCACATGGCCGAGGCCGCCGACCTCGTGCGGCGGTGGTGCGAGGGGCGGGGCATCGCCGGGGCCACCGTCGACCTGATGGAGCTGCCCGGGCTCACCCCGGTGCTCGTGATCGACGTCCCGGCCTCGGGCGGCGGGCCGGCCGACGACACCGTCGTCCTCTACGGCCACCTCGACAAGCAGCCGGAGATGACCGGCTGGCGGGAGGGGCTCGGCCCGTGGACGCCGGTGCTGGAGGGCGACCGCCTGTACGGGCGGGGCGGGGCCGACGACGGGTACGCGGCGTTCGCCGCCCTCACCGCCATCGAGGCCGTCCGCGACGCCGGCCGGCCCCACGCCCGCTGCGTCGTGCTCATCGAGGGGAGCGAGGAGAGCGGCAGCACCCACCTGCCGCCCTACATCGACGCCCTCGGCGACCGCATCGGCGACCCGAGCCTGGTCGTCTGCCTCGACTCGTCCTGCCCGACCTGGGACCGGCTGTGGCTGGTCACCTCGCTGCGGGGGATGGTCATCCAGAACCTCACCGTCGAGGTGCTGACCGAGGGCGTGCACAGCGGGCTGGCCGGCGGCATCGTCCCCGACTCGTTCCGCCTCCTCCGCTCGCTCCTGGCGAGGATCGAGGACGACGAGACCGGCGAGCTGCTCGTGCCCGAGCTGCGGGTCGACGTCCCCGGCCACCGGCTGGCCGAGGTCGAGGCGACGGCGGCCGAGCTCGGCGCGTCCATCGCCGACTGGCCGTTCGTGCCCGGCGCCGGGCCGGCCGGCGACGACCCGGCGGCGTGGCTGCTGTCGAAGTCGTGGAAGGCGTCGCTCGCCGTCACCGGCGTGGACGGGATGCCGCCGGTGCTCGGCGGCGGCAACGTCATCCGCCCGTTCACGCGCGTGCGGCTCGCCTTCCGCGTGCCCCCGACGGCCGACGCCGCCGCGGCGGCGCGCTCGGTGGAGGCGATCCTGACGGCCGACCCGCCCCACGGCGCCCGGGTGACCGTGGACGGGCTGGCCGGCGAGGACGGCTGGAACGCCCAGCCGATGCCGCCGTGGCTGGCCGAGGCCGTCGACCGGGCCTCGGTCGAGGCCTACGGGCAGCCGGCCCGCTCGATCGGCGAGGGCGGCACCATCCCGTTCATCGGGATGCTCGCCTCCCGGTTCCCCGACGCCCAGTTCGTGATCACCGGCGTGCTCGGGCCGGGCAGCAACGCGCACGGTCCGAACGAGTTCCTCGACGTGCCGACCGGGAAGCGGGTGACGCAGGCGGTGGCGTCGATCCTCGCCGCCCACGCCGCCCGCTCCCGCTAGGGGCCCCGGAGGATCAGGGACTTGCCGATGTCGGAGCCGACGGCCCACACGTCGCCGGTCCCGTCGAAGGCCACGCCCTCCAGGCGGGAGTAGTCACCGGCGGGGACGGCCCGCCAGGCCGACCCGTCCCAGTGCAGCGCCAGGCGCTCGGCGAAGGCCGTGCCGTGCGACGTGAGCCCCACGGCCCACACGTTGCGGGCGCCGCGGCCGTCGACGGCGAGCAGCTGGTCGGCGTCGCCGACGTGCGGGGTGGGCACGACGGCCCACGCCCCGCCCGAGCGCCGCACGGTGAGCGCCCCTGCGTCGTCCGAGCCGACGGCCCAGACGTCGGCGCCGGCCCGGTCCAGCCCCTCGACCGTGCTCGGGGCGGGCAGGGTGCCGGCGCCGGCCTCGAGCGCCCACCCGGTGGCCGTGCGGCGGGCGACGAAGCCCTGCTCGGCCCCGCTCGCCGTGCGGCAGGTGCCGCCCACGAGCACGGGCCGGGCGGTGGCGTCGACGGTCGTCAGCCGGGCCCGGTCGGTGCAGCCGGCGACGGCGGCGTACGGCACCGCCGACCACGAGGCGCCGTCCCAGTGGAGGACGAGCGGCCGCTCGGTGAGCGTCCCCGGGTCGCTCTGCTCGCCGACGGCCCAGGCGTCGGTGGGCGACGTCGCGCTCACGTCGAGCAGGTAGCTGCCCGACGGGCTGGGGCTCGGCGACGGGACGATCGACCACGCCGAGCCGTTCCACCGCTCGACGAGGGTCACCGACGCCTGGCCCGGGTTGCGGGAGTAGCCGACGGCCCACACGTCCGCCGGCGACGACCCGCCCACCCCGAACAGGAAGTTGGTCGCCGGCCCGCCCTCCCGGTCCACGGTCGGCACCCAGGTCCACGACGAGCCGTCCCAGTGCTGCGCGTAGGTGCGGAACTCGAACGCCCCGCCGACCGAGACGAAGCGGTGGCCGACGGCCCACACGTCGTCCGGCCCCGGCGAGAAGGCGTCGTGCAGCTCCTGGTCGCCCGACGGCCGGGTGTGGGGCACCTCGGTCCACTGCCCCGCCCTGGGCGCCGCCGCCCACGCTCCGGTGGGGACCGCCGCCAGCATCGCCGCCGCCACGGCCACCACCCGGATCGCTCTCATCGCCGGACGCTAGCGTCGGCGGCGATGAGGACCCTCCAGAACTTCGTCGACGGCCGGTCCGTCCCCGCCGCCGACGGCCGCACCACCGAGCTGATCGACCCCTCGACGGGGCAGGCGTTCGCCGAGGCGCCGCTGTCCGGGGAGGCCGACGTCGACGCCGCCGTCCAGGCCGCCGCCCGGGCCTTCGACTCGTGGCGGGACGCCACCCCGTCGGAGCGCAGCCTGGCGCTCCTCCGCATCGCCGACGCCTTCGAGGCGGCCGGCGAGGAGCTCGTGCGCCTCGAGTGCGAGAACACCGGCAAGCCGGTCGGGCTGACGACCTCGGAGGAGCTGCCCCCGATGGTCGACCAGATCCGCTTCTTCGCGGGCGCCGCCCGGGTGCTCGAGGGGCGGGCCGCGACCGAGTACCTGCGCGGCTTCACCTCGTACGTCCGGCGGGAGCCGGTGGGCGTGTGCGCCCAGGTGACGCCGTGGAACTACCCGATGATGATGGCCGTCTGGAAGTGGGCGCCGGCCCTGGCCGCCGGCAACACGGTCGTGCTGAAGCCGAGCGACACCACGCCGGTGACGACCGTGCGCATGGCCGAGCTGATGGCCGAGCACCTGCCGCCGGGCGTGTTCAACGTGGTGTGCGGCGACCGGTCGACGGGCGCGGCGCTGATCGGCCACCCCGTCCCCGCCATGGCCAGCATCACCGGCAGCGTGCGGGCCGGGCGGGAGGTGGCCGAGGCCGCCGGCCGCCAGCTCAAGCGGGTCCACCTGGAGCTCGGCGGCAAGGCCCCGGTCATCGTGTTCGACGACGCTGACGCCGCCGCCGCGGCGGCGTCGATCGCCGAGGCCGGCTACTTCAACGCCGGCCAGGACTGCACGGCCGCCACCCGCGTGCTCGCCGGCCCCAGGGTGCACGACGACTTCGTCGCCCAGCTGGCCGAGCGGGCGAAGGAGACGAGGACCGGCCCGCCGTCCGACGAGGACGCGTTCTACGGGCCGCTCAACAACGAGGACCAGCTGGCCCGGGTGCAGGGGTTCCTCGAGCGGGTGCCGTCGTCGGCCGAGGTCGTCGCCGGCGGCCGGCGGGCCGGCGAGGGCGGCTACTTCTGGGAGCCGACCGTCGTCACCGGCCTCGACCAGGCCGACGAGATGATCCAGCAGGAGATCTTCGGCCCGGTCATCACCGTGCAGCGCTTCGACGACGAGGAGAAGGCGCTGGCCTGGGCCAACGGCGTGGAGTACGGGCTGGCGTCGAGCGTGTGGACGAGGGACCACGGCCGGGCCATGCGCATGGCGAAGGCCCTCGACTTCGGGTGCGTGTGGATCAACTGCCACATCCCCCTCGTCGCCGAGATGCCCCACGGCGGCTTCAAGTCGTCCGGCCACGGCAAGGACCTGTCGATCTACGGCCTCGAGGAGTACACGAGGATCAAGCACGTCATGTCGAACATCGAGGCCTGACGATGGCCGCCGAGCTGCTGGGGTTCTCGCACCTGTCGCTGTCGTGCACGGACCTCGACACCAGCCGGGACTGGTGGTGCCGGGTGTTCGGGTTCCAGGTGCTCGAGTACCCGGAGGGGGAGAGCTGGCGGGAGGTGATCCTCGTGCACCCGCGCGGGGTGATCGTGGGCTTCCAGCAGCACGACTCCAACGCGGGCGAGCGCTTCGACCCGACGAGGACGGGGTTCGACCACGTCGCCTTCCGGGTCGCCCGCCGCTCGGACCTCGACGACTGGGAGGCCCGCCTCGACCAGCTGGGCGTGCCCTACACGCCGACCATCGAGAAGTACTACGGCGCCGTCCTGAACGTGAAGGACCCCGACGGCATCGCCATCGAGCTGTTCTTCCGGGAGGGCCACCCCGACCCCACCCGCCTCGCCGACCTGGGGTAGCGGCGCCGGTCGCCCCGCTCAGTCGCCCGTCGTCGTCGGGACCTCGCTCGGGAGGCCGAGGACGCGAGCGTCCGCGAACACGCCGTACGCGTCCCGGAGGTCGTGCTCGCCGAGCTTGGTGACCACGAGCTGGAGGCGGAGCACACCGGTGACGTCGAGGTCGACGGTGTCCTGCTCGCCGAGCGCCAGGTCCCGCTGGTAGACGGGTCGCCCGTCGGCGAACACCTCGAAGCGGACGACGACGCCCGAGTCGGAGTCGTCGCGCTGGCCGACGATGGCCCGGAACCGCGTGTAGTGCCGGCCGAGGTCGTAGCCCGCGAGGTCCGGACCGCTGTCGGCGTGCTCGACGAGGCTGTGCACGTAGTCGACCCCGTTGACGTTCGCCTGGACCTCGGCGAAGCCGCCCTCGACGGCGTCGAGGTCGGCGAGGAAGACGCTCACCGGCTGGCGGGCGACCTGGAGCTCGACCTGCGGCGCGAACGGCTCGCCGGCCGCCGGCGTCTGGGCGACGACGGTCCCGTCCGGCCGGCCCTCGTCCAGCACCTCCACGACCGTGACGGTCGCGCCGACGTCCTCCATGCGGGCCTGCGCGTCGTCGAGCGTGAGCTCGACGAGGTCCGGCATCGTCGCCGGGGCGACGGCGACGGTCAGCTGCGCGGGGCCGACGACGTCCTCCCCGGGCGCCGGCCTCTGCTCCAGCACCGTCCCGATCTGGCCGCCGCCCACCTCCTCCTCGACCTCGAACTCGATGTCCGCGTCGCGGAGCGCGTCCTCCGCCTCCTCGAGCGACATGCCCCGCACGTCGATCATCGCGACCGGCGCCTCGGGGACGCTCGTGCCCGACGTCGGCGGCTCGGCCCTCGTGTCCGACGTCGGCGACGTCTCCGAGGTGTCGGACGACGCCGTGTCGCCGACGGCGGGGCTCGCCGTGCCGTCGCCGCGCCCCTTCTCGTCGTCGCCGGCGAGGACGGCGGCGGCGGGCACGGCGACGAGCAGGGCGAGCACCGCGGCGACGAGGGGCCACCGCCGGCGTCGCCGCGCCTGGCCCGGTGCCGGCCCCGGCCGGACGGGGGGCGGCG
>DASWMK010000164.1 GCA_036399815.1 Acidimicrobiales bacterium | reverse complement strand
CGCTCGGCGACGCCGGCCTCGAACGTCGTCGACGGCGTGCAGATCGACCTGCACCACCTGTCGCACGACGGCGACCGGCTCGACGCCGTCGTCACCTACCGCTTCGACGGCCGCCGCTACGACCACGCCTTCGCCTGCCTGGACGTGGACGACGACCGGCTGGCCGCCGAGGCCGCGGCCGTGGGGCTGGCCGTCGACCGCCGCCTCGACGACGAGGGGGCCTGGGTCGTGCTCGTGCCCCGCTGACCGGCGCCGCCGCTCCGCCGGAGCGGCGCGTTGGCCGGCCGGCCTTCTCACCGTGCGCACCAATCCCCCCTTCCGTACCGGGGAGCCCGATGTGATGATCCCCGCACCGGGCGATCGCGCACGGAAGGAGGCAGGGGTGCCCATCACCGTCCCCGAGGCGCTGGAGGACCAGGAGCGGGTCGGCGCGGCGAAGGCCGGCGCCACCGCCTCTCCGGCGCGCTACCTCGCCTCGTCCGCGCTGGCCGGCGCGTACGTCGGCATCGGCGTGGTGCTCGTCGCCAGCACGGCCGGCCCGCTCGCCGCCGCCGGCTCGCCGATGACCACGCTCGTCGCCGGCTGCGTCTTCGGCATCGCCCTGACCCTGGTCGTGTTCGCCGGGTCGGAGCTGTTCACCGGCAACGCCATGGTCCTGCTCCAGTCCACGGCGGCCGGCCGCACCAGCCTCGGCGCCGTCGGCCGGGTGTGGGGCCTGTCACTGGTCGGCAACCTGGTCGGGTCGGTCGGGTTCGCCGCCCTCGTCCACGCCGGCGGGACGCTGCACGCCGGGAAGGGCGCGGCCGGCACGTACCTCGCCACCGTCGTCGGCAACAAGTCGGCGGCCACCGGCGGGCAGCTGTTCTTCCGGGCCGTCCTCTGCAACATGCTCGTCTGCCTCGCGCTCTGGATGGCGGCGAGGGCGACGAGCGACGCCGCGAAGCTGGTCGTCATCTGGTGGGCGCTGCTGGCGTTCATCGCCTCGGGGTTCGAGCACTCGATCGCCAACATGACGATCTTCAGCCTCGCCGCCCTCGCCGGCGACGCCTCGTGGGCCGACCTGTTCAGGAACCTGGTGTGGACGGTGCCGGGCAACGTCGTCGGCGGCGGGCTGCTGGTCGGCCTGGGCTACGCCTGGATCGCCCGCCCGTCGGTGCGGACGACGCCGACGGCGGCCGGCCCGACCACGGCGCCGGCGCCGCCGGTCGCCACCGTCGTGCCCGACGCGGGCGCGGCCACGACGGCCGCCTGACGTCACCCGGCGGCGGCGCCGCCGGCCGCCGGCCGGGGCACCAGGGCCAGCTGGCGGCACTGGGCCACCAGCGCACCGGTGGCGTCCCAGATCTCGCCGTCCTCCTCGAGGAACCCGCCCTCGACGAAGCGGGTGGTGAACGCGCAGCGCAGCCAGCCCTCGGCCGGGCGGGCCCTGACGTGGACGGTGAGCTCCAGGGTCGGCGTCCAGGCGACGGGCAGCGCGGCGTTGAAGGCCGTGGGCGGGAAGGCGTCCGCGGCCTGGAGGAGGCCGAGCGTGCCGACCGGCTCGCCACCCGGGAGGCGGAACCACCCGCGCATGGCGAGCCGGCCGCTCGGCCGGCCCTCGACGAACCGGGCGTCGTCGGGGTGGAGGCGCAGCTCGACCCGGCCGGTGAACGGCGGCGGGAACGGCTCGGCGGGGCGGACCAGCGGGCACTCCTCGACCGGCGGCAGCTCCGGCGGGGCCGCCTCGACGCGCCGCAGGTCGGCCTCGCCGCCGCGCTCGGCCGCCTCGAGGTCGGTGAACGTGCCGACGGCGGTGATCAGCGGCCGCTCCCCATCGGCCACGGTCGCGGCCGCGGTCGCGAACCGCCGGCCGGCCCGGAGCACCGAGACGCCGACGGTGACCGGCCCCGGCCGCCCGGGCGCCAGGTAGTGGGCGGTGACCGACACCGGGTCGGGCCGCCCGGTGGCCTCGGCCATCGCCCGCCCCGCCATCGCCATCAGGTAGCCGCCGTTGGCGTTGCCGGCCACGTCCCACCCGGCCGCGATGTCCGCCGCCCAGGTTCCGTCGCCGACCGACCGCACCGCCGTCGCCGCCGCGAAGCTCACGCCGCCACCACCCGACCGCCGCCGCCACCCGCCCGGGCGCGCCCGCCGACCCGCCGCGCTCGCATCGCCCCGGCGACGCTCATGCCGTCGCCCCTCCGCCGCCGACCCGCCGCGCTCGCATCGCCCCGGCGAGGCTCATGCCGTCGCCCATCGGCCGCCGACCCGCCGCGCTCGCATCGCCCTGGCGAGGCTCATGTGGCGGCCCTTCGGGTTGCCCCCGCACCGCCCGGGCGCCGATCGCCCGCGACGCCGCCGGAGCGAGCCTCATGCCGTCGCCCCTCGGTCGCCGCCGCCACCGGCCCACGCGCCGTCGCCGACCGCCGCATGGCCGTCGCCGCCGCCGACGTCGGGCGCCCGCACGGGCTCGGCCGCCGAGCGGGGCCGGGCGGGGTTCGGGTCGAGCGCGGGCGGCTGCTGCGGGCATGCTCTGGCGGTGGACGGGGTGGGCACCGGCGACGTGGCGGGGGCGGTCGTCCTCACCGTCCTGTGCTCGATCCCCCTCGCCCTCACGATGTGGGCGTTCCTCGACGCCGCCCGCCGGCCCGAGTGGGCCTGGGCGCTCGCCGGGCGGCGCCGGGTCGTCTGGCTGGCGGTGCTGCTGTGCTCGGCGTTCACGGTCGTGGCCGGGGTGGCGACGGCGCTGTGGTACCTGCTGAAGGTGCGGCCGGTCGTGGCCGGGGCGGAGCGGGGCGACGTGCGGTCGCCGCCGCCCCGGTGAGCGAGGCGGGCGGAGGGCCGAACCGGCCCAGCGCGTAGTCCCGCAGGGCCAGCAGCCTCGCCCTCGCGTCGAACACGGGCGGGCGGCGGGCCGGGGCGACGGCGCCGACCGCCGCCGACCACAGCGCCATGACCGCCCGGACCGTCACCGGCCACCGTCCCCCGTGCTCGCGGACGAGCAGGAGCGTGTTGCGGAGCTGGAGGTAGTCGGTCACCGCGACCGTGCTACCGACGTGCGGGTTCCGCACGTCCGCCCGCCGCACCACGCCCACCGCCCACCCCGCCGCCCTGGCCCGCACGCCGAGGTCGGCCTCCTCGCCGTAGGCGAAGTACCGCTCGTCGAACAGGCCGACCTCCTCCAGGCAGGCCCGCCGGGCCACCATCAGCGTGCCGTGCGGGTGGTCGGCGGGCTCCCAGCCGTCGGCCACGGCGGCCGGGCGGGTGATCCCGCCGAAGTACCGGTCGACCACCGGGGTGGCGCCGTCGCCGACGTCGGCGCTGGCCAGCCCCGCCCGCGGCCGGGCCGCGGCCGCCGCCACCAGCCGGGCCAGGCACCCGGGCGCCGGGATGGCGTCGTGCGGCGCGACCGCCACCCACTCCCCCGCCTCGGCCGCCGGCCGGGCCAGCCACCGCCGCAGCCCGGCGTTGGCGCCCGGCCCGAACCCGGCGTTGCGCCCGAGCTCGACGAGCTCCACGCCGGGCAGGGCGGCCCGCAGCGCGGCGAGGTCGGCCGGCGGGGAGCCGTTGTCGACCACCACGGCGCAAGCCGCCAACCCCTGTGCGGCCCGGTCGGTCAGCGCCCGCACCGTGGCCGTGCACCGCTCCGGCTGGGCCCGGTGCACGACCACGACGGTGAGCGGCGGCTCCCGCCCCTCGGTCACGCCCTCGCGGTCACGAGGCGGCCGCCTCCGCCGACGCCGTGCCCCGCACCCAGCTGGCGTGCAGGCCGGCGTAGACCCCGCCCAGGGCGAGGAGCTCCTGGTGGGTGCCCCGCTCGACCAGGCGGCCGCCGTCCATCACGAGGATGACGTCGGCGTGCTCGGCCGTGGCCAGCCGGTGGGCGATGGTGATCGACGTGCGCCCCCGGCTCAGGCTCTCGAGCGCCCGCGTCAGGCGGGTCTCGGTGGCCGGGTCGACCGCCGAGGTGGCCTCGTCGAGCAGCAGGCAGGTCGGGTTGGACAGGTACGCCCGGGCCAGCGCCACGAGCTGGCGCTCGCCGACCGACAGGTGCTCGCCCCGCTCGCCGACGCGCGTGGCGAGGCCCTCCGGCAGGCCGGCGACCCACGGCTCGAGGCCGAGCTCGACGAAGGCGAGGCGCACGTCGTCGTCGCTCGCCCACTCGTTGGCGAAGCGGACGTTGGCGGTGATGGTGTCGTCGAACAGGAACGTCTCCTGGGGCACCAGCACCAGCGACGACCGCAGCGACGCGAACGACACCTCCCGGAGGTCGACGCCGTGCACGAGGATGCGGCCCTCGGTCGGGTCGGCCAGGCGGGTCAGCAGCTTGGCCAACGTGCTCTTGCCCGACCCGGTGGCGCCGACGAGCGCGACCCTGCTCGCCGGCTCGATCGTCGCCGTGACGTCGCGCACGGCCCACACCGGCTCGGCGGGCGCGACGCGCACGACCGGCGCCTCCTCCTCGGCCAGCGGCACCTCGACGGGCCGGTAGGCGTAGGAGACGCGCTCCAGGCGGATCTCCGGCGGCCCGGGCGGCAGGGTGCGGCCGGCCTCGGGGTCGGCGACGTCGATGGGCGTGTCGAGCACGTCGAGCACCCGCCGCCAGCCGGCGACGGCCGTCTGCGTCCAGTCGAGGAGCTCGGTGAACTCGGCCACCGGCTCGAGGAACAGGGTGACGAGGAACACGAAGGCGATGAGCTCGCCGGCGGTGAGCCCGCCCTCGGGTCCGATGGCGACGCCGGTGGTGATCACGGCCGCGATCGTGAGCACCGAGAACACCTCGCCCGACGGGAACAGGAGCGCGCCGAGCGAGCCGGCCCGGATCATCGACCGGCGGTGCTCCTCGACCGTGCGCTCGACCTTGGCGTTCGTCCGCTCCTGCACGCCGTAGCCCCGCACCACGGCGGCGCCCATGACCGACTCGGAGACGGCCGTCAGCATCTCGCCGACCCGCACCCTGACCAGGTCGTACCGGGCGACGAGGTGCTTCTGGAGGAGCTTGAGCACGAGCGCGAGCGGCAGCACGACGGCAATCGACAGGAGGGTGAGGCGCCAGTCGTAGGCGGCCATCGTGGCGACGACGGCGAGCATCACCGCGCTGTTGACGATCCACGCCACGCCGCCCCACGAGAAGAACTGGCTGAGCGTCTCGACGTCCGAGGTCACCCGGCTGACCAGGGCGCCCCGGTGCTCCTCGGTGTGGTAGGCGACGGGCAGGCGGTGGATGTGGCGGAAGGCCCGCACGCGCAGGCCGTACAGCGCCTCCTCGCTGGTGGAGGCCAGCCGCGTCTGGGTGGCCCGGTTGGCCAGCATGGTGACGACGACGAGGACGACGCCGACGGCGCCGAACGACGCGATCAGCCCGATGTCCGCGCCGGCGTCGTCGAAGCCCCGGTCGACCACCTGCTGGGTGAGGATGGGCACGACGACCCGGCCGCCGCCGGCCACGAGCGCGAGCGCGACGGTCGCGCCGGCGCCCCGGCGGAGCTCCGGGCTCGCCGCCCAGCCGCGCCGCAGCACGGAGAGCGCGCCCTCGACGGGCGGGAGCGGTTGGCGGGCGGGGGTCATCGGGTGCTCCGGTCGAGCTCGTAGGCCTGGACCAGCCGGGCATACCCCGGCACCTCGGCGACGAGGCGGCTGTGGGCGCCGGCGGCCACGAGGCGGCCGTCGTCGAGGAACAGGACCTCGTCGGCCAGGGCGATCGTGGACGGGCGCGACGCGACGACCAGGGTCGTCGTCGTGCGCAGGTGGGAGCCGAGGCCGCCGAGGATCTCGAGCTCGGTGGAGGGGTCGACGCTGGAGGTGGCGTCGTCCAGCAGGAGCAGCCGAGGGCGACGCAGGAGCGCGCGGGCCAGCGCGACCCGCTGGCGCTGGCCGCCGGACAGGGTGGCGCCCCGCTCGCCGACGACCGTGTCGTAGCCGTCCGGCAGGGCCCGGACGAACTCGTCGGCCCGAGCCAGGCGGGCGGCCTCGACCATGGCCCGCTCGTCGCCGACGCCGAGGCAGATGTTCTCCCTCACCGTGTCGCCGAACAGGAACGGCTCCTGGAACGCGATCGCCACCGCCTCGCGCAGCTCCTCGGTGGACATGGCGGCGACGTCCCGCCCCGCGATCCGGATGGTCCCCCGGTCCGGGCGGAGCAGCCGGGCGACGAGGAGCAGGAGCGTGGACTTCCCCGATCCCGTCGGACCGACGAGCGCGACGGTGGTGCCCGGGCGCAGCCGGAACGAGACGTCGTCGAGGACCGGGTGCTCGGGGTCGTACGCGAACCCGACCCGGTCGACCTCGAGGGCGGGCGCGCCCGACCGGGCGCCGTCACGCCGCCCCGGCTCGCCGGCGGCCCGCACCGGGCGGGGCACCTCGTCCGTCGGCGTGCGGAGGACCTCCTGGATGCGGTCGTAGCCCACGACGGCGCGCGGCAGCTCGCCGAGCACGTAGCCGATCAGCCGGAGCGGCCAGGTGAGCAGGGTGAACAGGCTGATGAAGCTGACGATGGTGCCGACCGTGACGTCGCCGGTCTCGACGCGCCAGGCGCCGAGCACGAGCAGCACGACGATGGCGATCGGCGGCAGCGAGTCGAGCACGGACTCGAACGTCGCCCGCAGCTTGGCCGTGCGGACCTTGGCGTCGCGCAGCTCGCCGGCGACGGCCGAGAAGCGCCGCACCTCGAGGTCCTCGGCGCCGAGCACCTTGACGACCATGGCGCCGTCGAAGCTCTCGTGGGCGACGGCCGACACCCGGCCGATGGCCTGCTGGGTCGCCTCGACCGGCGCCTCGACCCGGCGCTGGTACGCCAGGTTGAGGGCGCAGATGGCCGGGAACAGCAGCGCGCCGATCAGGGCCAACCACGGGTCCGTGTTGACCAGCCACCCGAGGGCGAGCACGACCATGAGGGCCACGCCGGTGGCGAACGGGAGCGGGTTCAGGACCTCGATGGCGGCGTCCACGTCCGCATTCGCGTGGGCCAGCAGCTGCCCGCTCGGGCGGGACTGGTGGTACGAGTACGGCAACCGCTGGTACTGCTCGACGACCTTCACCCTGAGGGTGGCGCCGACGCTGGCGCTCGCGATCGTGGCCGAGATGCGGCGGCAGACGATGCCGACGGCCTTCACCAGGCCGACGGCGATGACGAGCAGCGCGGCCGCCGTGACCGTGCCCCGCTCGACCCGCCCCTCCTCGAAGTGGGGGACGATCACGCGGTCGGCGACGCGGCCGAGCACCCAGGACGTGGCGACCGTGGCGCTCGCGTACACGGCCGCGCCGAACACCGCGAGCGCGAACGGGCGCCAGTGCAGCGACACGAGGCGTCGCAGCACCGTCGCCCCGCGCCGCAGCAGGCGGCCGGACGAGAGCTGAGCGGTCACCCCGCCATCATGTCGGAGGGGTGTGACAACGACCCCGGAGTTTCCGGGGGTGTGACCGAAGTCGCCCCCGTCAGCGGCTGGGCGCCGGGAGCCCGGCCGCCGCGTGCGCCCGGGCGAGCGCGTGGTTGACCAGCTCGAGGAGCGCGGCCTTGGTCGACGACCGCTCCCTCGCGTCGCAGAGGAAGACGGGCACGTCGGCCGGCACGGCGAGCGCCGTCCTCACCTGGTCGAGGCCGTGGGCCACCGAGCCGTGGAAGCAGTTGACGGCCACCACGAACGGCACGCTCCGCGCCTCGAAGTAGTCGACGGCGTGGAAGCAGTCGGCCAGCCGGCGGGTGTCGACGAGCACGACGGCGCCGATCGCCCCCCTGGTCAGGTCGTCCCACATGAACTGGAACCGGTCCTGGCCGGGCGTGCCGAACAGGTAGAGCACGAGGCCGGTGCCGAGCGTGATGCGGCCGAAGTCCATGGCCACCGTCGTCGTCGTCTTCCCGACGGCCTGGCCGGCGTCGTCCACGCCGGCGCTCACCGACGTCATCGCCGCCTCGGTGTTCAGCGGGACGATCTCGGAGATGGCGCCGACGAAGGTCGTCTTCCCGACGGCGAACCCGCCGGCGACGATGATCTTCACGGGGAGGGGCGCGGCACCCTCGGCGGGCGGCGGCACGGGGTCAGAGCGCCTGAAGGCCATCGAGCACCCTCTCGAGCAGGAGGAGGTCGGGGCGGTCGACCTCGGCCGGTCGGTAGACCTGGACGAGGCCTTCCGAGGTCATGTCGCCGACGAGCACGCGCGCCACGCCGAGGGGCACCCCGACCCGGGCGGCGACCTCGGCGACGGCGACGGGGGCCACGCACAGCTCGGCGATGGCCCGCCGCTCCCAGGCCAGGCGGGGCGCCTGCCGGCCGAGCGGGGTGGTGACGACGAGCGTCTCGAGGGGCAGGTCGGCGTCGGACCGGACGCGCCCGCCGGTGAGGGCGTACGGGCGGACCAGCCGGCCACCGGGCCCGTGGCCGGTGCCGCTCACCGGGGCAGCGCTCCCTGGAGCTCGGCCCGCAGCTCGGGCGTCAGGACGTTGCCCGCGCGCTCGACCAGCAGCGCCATCTCGTAGCCGACCAGGCCGACGTCGCAGTCGGCCTCGGCGGTGACGGCCAGGCAGGAGCCGTCGCTGATGCCGGTGACGAAGAGGAAGGCGCGCTCCATCTCCACGATGACCTCGTGGACGGCGCCGCCGCCGAACCGCCCTGCGGCGCCGTAGGCCAACCCGATCAGGCCCGACGCCACGGCGGCGAACCGGTCGGCGGCGTCCCTGGTGAGGCCGTCGGAGACGGCCATGGGCAGGCCGTCGGATGACACGACGACCGCCTCGGTCACCCCCGGCACCCGCTCGACGAAGTTGTTCACGAGCCAGTTGACGTTCCGGGCTCCCGTGCTGAGGCCGTTCACGACCGTCGCCCTCCCTCGTCTTCCTCGGACCGATCACGGCCCGGCTGGTCCTGGCGGGGCGACCGGCCCCTGGACAGGCCGGCGCGGTAGTTGGACAGCATCGCCCGCACCTCTTCCGGCGACCGGTTCGTCGCCCTGGTCGGCGGCCCTTCGGCCGGGGGTGGCTCGGGCGAGCGGCCGCCCGCGCCCGGCGTGCGGTTCGGCAGGGTCGCCCACGGCGGCGTCGCCGGGCCTTCCCTGGTGGCGCCCGGCTGGCGGGTCGGCAGCGGCGGCGACCCCGGGGGCCCGCCGGCCGCGTCGGCGTCGGCGACGAGGGCGGCGAGGCCGCGGTCGAACTCGGGGCCGCCGGGCAGGGCCTCGCTGAGCGACGCCGGCGGGGTGCCGACCGGGACCCACTCGGGCGCCAGCGGGGGCGTGGGGGGCGCCGGCGGCGGGGCCGACGGGTGGCCGGCGGCGGGGTACCAGGGGTCGGCCGGGTGACCGGCGGGCTGGTCGCTCCCGGGGAGGGGCGGCGCGGAGGGGTGGGCCGGCGCGGCCGGGTGGCCGGACCAGGCGGGCGGCTCGGGGGCGGGAGCCCCTGCGTGGTCGCCGTGCGGGTCGGTGGCCGGGTGCCACGGGTCGGCCGGGCGGCCGGCGTCGTGGGGTCGAGGGGCGACGGACCGATCGGCGGCGCCGAGGCCGGGGGCGGCGGGACGGCCGTCGGCGGCCGGCGTGGCGCCGGGGAGGGAGGGATGCCCGCCCGCGGTGGCCGGTGGAGCGGGCTCGGGGCCCGCGCTCGGCGGGGACGACGGTGCGGCGCCCACGGGGCCTCCGGGGTGGCGGGTCGCCGTCGGCCCGCCGGCCGGCGGGGCCGGGACGGGACCGAGGGGCGGAGCGGGACGGGCGGCGCCCGAGGCGGGCGTCGACGGCGCGG
>DASWMK010000163.1 GCA_036399815.1 Acidimicrobiales bacterium | reverse complement strand
CTCGCGGGCGCGCGCCCGCCGTCGGTCGCCGCCCTCGCCCGGTCGCTGGCCGACGTCGGCCTGCCCCACCCGCTCCTCGTCGAGGCGGCCCGGTCGGCGATCGCCGCCGGTCGCCCCGAGGCGGCGAGGGACGAGGCCGAGGCGCTGCGCCGGGCGCTGCTGCGACCGGTCGTCAACGCCACCGGCGTGCTGCTGCACACCAACCTCGGGCGGGCCCCGCTCGCCGTCACCCAGCCGGCCGCCTTCACCAACCTGGAGCTGGACCTCGCCACCGGGCGGCGGGGCAGCCGGGGCGCCCACGCCGGCGGCCTGCTGGCCAGGGCGTGCGGCGCCGAGGCGGCGCTCGTCGTCAACAACGGCGCCGCCGCCGTCCTCCTCGTGCTCGCCGCCCTGGCCAGGGGCAGGGACGTGGCCGTGTCGAGGGGCGAGCTGGTGGAGATCGGCGGCGGCTTCCGGGTGCCCGAGGTGATGGCCGAGTCGGGCGCCCGGCTGGTCGAGGTGGGCACCACCAACCGCACGAGGGTGGCCGACTACCGGCGGGCCGTGGAGGCCGGCGACGTGGCCCTGCTGCTCAAGGTCCACCAGTCGAACTACCGGATCACCGGGTTCACCGAGTCGACCCCGGTCGGGCCGCTGGCCGCGCTGGGCCCGCCCGTGGTCGTCGACCTCGGCTCCGGCCTCCTCGACGCCGCCTGCCCGTGGCTCCCCGGCGGCCCGCCGCCGTGGCTGGCCGGCGAGCCGGCCGCCCGCCAGATCCTGGCCGCCGGCGCCGCCCTGGTCACCTTCTCGGGCGACAAGCTGCTCGGCGGCCCCCCGGCCGGGGTCGTCGCCGGGCGGGCCGACCTGGTCGCCGCCTGCGCCCGCCACCCGCTGGCCAGGGCCCTACGACCGGGCGGGCTGGTGCTGGCCGCCCTCCAGGACGTGGCCCTCGCCTACCTGCGCCGCGACGGCGCCTCGCTGCCGTTCTGGCGGATGGCGACCACGCCGGTCGAGGACGTGCGCCGGCGAGCCGCCGCCCTCGGCACCGGCCGGGTGGTCGACTGCGCCTCGGTGGCCGGCGGCGGCACCCTGCCCGGGGTGGAGATCCCGTCGGCCGGCGTGGCCGTGGACGGCGACGTCACCGCCCGGCTGCGGGCCGCCGACCCGCCCGTGATCGCCAGGGTGGTCGACGGCCGCACGGTCTGCGACCTGCGGACGGTGGACCCGGCCGACGACAAGCTCGTGGCCGCCGCCCTCGCCTGAGCGTGCACGTCGTCGCCACCGCCGGCCACGTCGACCACGGCAAGTCCACCCTCGTCCTCGCCCTCACCGGCACCGACCCGGACCGGTGGGAGGAGGAGAAGCGGCGGGGGCTGACCATCGACCTGGGCTTCGCCTGGACCACCCTGCCGTCGGGCCGGGGGGTGGCCTTCGTCGACGTGCCCGGCCACGTCCGCTTCCTGCGGAACATGCTCGCTGGGGTCGGCGCGGTGGACGCCTGCCTGTTCGTGGTGGCGGCCACCGAGGGCTGGAAGCCCCAGTCCGAGGAGCACCTGCGCATCCTGGAGCTGCTCGGCGTGAGGGCCGGGGTGGTGGCCCTGACGAAGGTCGGGCTGGTCGACGACGACCTGCGGGAGCTGGCCCGGCTGGAGCTGGCCGACCGGCTGGCCGGGTCGTTCCTCGACGGCGCCGAGGTGGTGGAGGTCGACGCCCCGGCCG
>DASWMK010000162.1 GCA_036399815.1 Acidimicrobiales bacterium | reverse complement strand
GCCGGGCTGTCCGAGCCGGCCGGCCTGGCCCTGCTCGGCGACACGCTGTGGGTCGCCGAGTGCGGCGCCCACCGCCTCACGCCCGTCCCGGCCGGCGGGCGGGGGCGGCCGGTGGCCGGCACGCCGGGTCGGGTCGAGCGCCCGGCGGCCGTGGTCGCCCCCGGCGAGGTCGTGCTCGAGGTCGCCTTCTCACCGGCCCCCGGCCAGCACCTCGACGACCGGGAGGGCCCGGCCACGCTCCTCGAGGTCGACGCCTCGCCCGCCGGCGTCCTCGTCGACGGCGCCGGCCGGGGCACGGAGCTGACCAGGCGGCTCGTCCTCGAGGGCGAGGGCCGGGCCGGCGTGCTCCACGTGACGGCCAGGGCGGCCACCTGCGACGACGAGGGCGTGCACCCGGCCTGCCACCTCGTCACCCAGGACTGGGGCATCCCCATCCGGGTCGTGCCCGGCGGCACCCGCCGGCTGACCCTCATGCTGCACGGGACCCCCTAGGTCGACCGGGGGCCGGCCTCCACCAGGCGCTTGATGCCCTCGACCACCTCGCCCGCCTCCCGCTCGGCCCGCTGGGCGACGCCGAGCGCGCCGGCCACCCGGCCGAGCGGCCCGAGGGGCAGCTTGTAGTCCATCGTCAGCGAGAACCGGCTGCGGTCGGGGCCGAGCGGCTCGATCTCCTGCACGAGCCAGTAGCGCCCGCCCGGGCCCATGCTGCCCTTGATCGAGACCCGCCGGCCGGGGACGACGTCGGTGACCTCCCACTCGGACTCGAAGCGCCGGCCCATGACCTCGACGACCTGGCGGAAGCGCTGCCCCGGGTGGGTCAGCCGGTCCGGGGCGTCGAGGACGGCGATCGTGCTCGGCGAGAACTCGGGGAGGCGGCGCACGTCCTTCAGAACCTCCCACAGGTCCTCGACGGGCCGCTCCACGTCGACGGCGCGACGGATCGTCATGTCCTCCACGTTCGCGCGTGCGATATCGTGCTGCCTCGGCCGCGGTGGGTGGCCGTCGAGGGAGGGGACCCCATGAGGAAGCGCGCTTCGGCGCTCGGTGCCGTCGCGGTCGTGCTCGCGCTGCTGGCGAGCCTGGTCGGGATGCCGTCGGCCGGTGCCGCCGGCGAGTCCTACGTCGCCCTGGGCGACTCGTTCACGGCCGGGCCGCTGATCCCCAACCAGGTGCTGATCCCGCTCGGCTGCCTGCGGTCGGACCGCGACTACCCGCGCGTGACCGCCGCCCAGCTCGGCGTGTCGCTCCGCGACGTCAGCTGCAGCGGGGCGAAGACCGACCACATGACGGCCCCCCAGGACGTCGACCTCGGCCCCAACCCGCCCCAGATGGACGCGCTCGAGGCCGGCACCCGGATCGTGTCGATCGGCATCGGCGGCAACGACATCGGCTTCTCGGAGATCATCCAGGGCTGCGCCACGGCCAACCCGTTCGGGTCGCCCTGCCGGAGCAAGTACGTCGTCAACGGCGTCGACACGATCTCCCAGCGCATCAGCGCCACGGCGCCCAAGGTGGCGGCCGTGCTGGCCGCCATCAGGGCCCGCTCGCCCCAGGCCCGCATCTACGTGGTCGGCTACCCGGCGATCCTCCCCGACTCGGGGATCGGCTGCTGGCCGTCGATGCCGATCGCCTGGAACGACGTCTCCTACCTCAGGGCCAAGGAGAAGGAGCTGAACAGCATGCTCGCCGGCCGGGCGGCGGCCGCCGGCGCCTTCTACGTCGACACCTACACGCCGAGCATCGGCAAGGACACGTGCGCCTCGTCGTCGACCCGCTGGGTGGAGCCGATCGTGCCGGCGAACGCGGCCGCGCCGGTGCACCCGAACGCCAGGGGCATGGCCGGCATGGGGGGCGTGCTCACCGCTCGCATCAACGCCACGGGCGGTAGGTAGGCTCCGCGCATGGCTGACCTCGTGACGGACCTGAAGGACGACGACATCCGCACGGTGTGGACCACGGACGCCCCGAGGGCCGCCGTGGACGACGACGACGACGCCACCGACCCGGGGGGCGACGCCGACGGCACCGACGGGGGCGACGCCGACGGCACCGACACGGACGACGACGCGACCGACCCGTCCTAGCGCTGGCCGTCCCCATCCCGCCGCCGACCGGCGGCGCGCTCGACCGGTGCACCGGGAACGGGCCGGCGTTCGCCCGTGAGGCGTTCGGGCGCCGGCCCCACCGGTGGCGCGAGGCCGCCGGCTTCGCCGACCTCCTGTCGCTGGAGGACGTCGACGCCGCGCTGACGGGGGCGGGCCTGCGCCCGCCCCACCTCCGCCTCGTCCGCGACGGCGAGGTGCTCGACCGGTCGACGTGGACCCGGACGGCGAGGGTCAGCCGCACCTCGTACCCGATCGCCGACGCGGGCAAGGTGCTCGACCTGTTCGCGTCCGGCGCGACCGTCGTCCTCCAGGCCCTGCACCGGTGGTGGCCGCCCGTCGCCCGGTTCTGCCGGGACCTGGAGACGGCGCTCACCCACCCGGTGCAGGCCAACGCCTACCTCACCCCGGCCGGCGCCACCGGCCTC
>DASWMK010000161.1 GCA_036399815.1 Acidimicrobiales bacterium | reverse complement strand
CGACCCGGCCACCGCGCCGAGGGCCAGCACGGCGCCGGTGCCGTCACCGGCGGCCACGGCCCGGAGGGCGGCCCGCCCGGCGCCGGGGTCGGCGACGACGACGGCGGCGACGGCCTCGCCGGCGGCGGCCTCGAACGCCGGCTCCCAGCCGGGGTCCACGGCGACCACGTCGAGCAGGGTGCCGAGCACGCCGGCCACGTCGGCCAGCCGGGCGGCGCCGGCCTCGGCCCTCGCCGCGTCGAGCGCGAGGGCCAGGGCCTCCACCCGGGCGGCCGTGGCGTGGCGCTCCTCGTCGGCCGCCCGCCGGGCGGCCTCGGCCTCGGTGACGATCGGCTCGGCCGCCGCCCGCCTGGCCTCGGCCTCGGCCAGCCGCGCCGCCAGCGGCTCCTCGGCGTCGACGGCGGCGATCAGCTCGGCCCGCCGGCGGTCGGCCTCGGCGGCCAGCCGCTCGACGGTGGCCTCGAGCGACCCGAGCCGCCCGACCAGGCGGTCGTGCTCGGCCCCGTCGCGCCCCGCGGCCGACCGCAGCGCCACCAGCTCGCCCCGCACCTCGGCGGCCCGGCCGAACAGGGCCGCGTCGCCGGGACCGTCGTCGCCGCCCCAGTCCCGCTCGAAGGCGGCCCGCCGGGCGGCCAGGTCGTCCTCGGCCCGGCCGAGGTCCTCGGCCTGGGGGACGAGCGCGGCGGCCTCGGCCTCCACCTCGGCCAGCTCGGCGGCCAGGCGGGACGACTCCGCCTCCAGGGTGGCGACGACGGCCTGGTCGAGCAGCGCGCCCCGGTCCCGCTCGAGGCCCCGGCGGCGCTCGGCCAGCAGGGCGGCCAACCCCCTGGCCCGCTCCCGGAGCCGCTCGACCCTGGCCAGCACGTCGCCCAGGTCGGCCTCGCCAAGGGCCGACAGCGCCGCCTCGGTGGCCACGACGGCCGCGTCCAGCCCGGCCAGCCGCTCCCGCAGCGCCGCCTCCTCGCCGGCGAGCTCGGCCCTGGTCCTGGCCGACGTCGCCAGCCGGCCCCGGAGGGCGGCCAGCTCCCGCCCGGCCAGGTGGACCCGCAGGGCCCGGAGCTCCTCGACCAGCGTGCCGTGCCGTCGGGCGGCCTCCGCCTGGCGCTCCAGCGGGCGCAGCTGGCGCCGCACCTCGCGCAGCAGGTCCTGGAGCCGCAGCAGGTTGGCCTCGGTCGCCGCCAGCCGCCGCTCGGCCTTCTCCTTGCGGCGCCGGTACTTGAGGACCCCGGCCGCCTCCTCGACGATCAGGCGGCGGTCCTCGGGCCTGGCGTTGAGCACGCCGTCGATCTGGCCCTGGGAGACGATCACGTGCTGCTGGCGGCCCACGCCGGTGTCCGACAGCAGCTCCTGCACGTCGAGCAGCCGGCAGGGCACCCCGTTGATGGCGTACTCGCTGTCCCCCGTGCGGAACAGCGTCCTCGTGATCGTCACCTCGGAGAACTCGATGGGCAGCAGCCCGGCCGAGTTGTCGATCGTGAGCGCCACCTCGGCCCGGCCGAGCGCCGGCCGCTTGGCCGTGCCGGCGAAGATGACGTCGTCCATCTTCGTCGACCGCACCGTGCGCGGCCCCTGGGCCCCGAGCACCCAGGCGATGGCGTCGACCACGTTCGACTTGCCCGTCCCGTTGGGGCCGACGACCACGGTGATGCCGGGCTCCAGCTCGAGGGTGGTGGCGTCGGCGAAGGACTTGAAGCCCTTCAGGGTCAGGGTCTTGAGGAACATGGCTCGGCGCGACGCTAGCGGCGGCGGCCGGGCCGGCCGGTGATCCCCCGGGCCCGTCGGCCCGCCCGTCAGACCTGGCAGGCCGGGCAGTAGAACGTGCTCCGGCCGGCCACCTTGAGGCGCTCGATCGGGTGGCGGCAGCGCCGGCAGGGCTGGCCCTCCCGGTTGTAGACCTTGTGATGCTCCTGGTAGCTCCCGGGCCGGCCGGTGAGCCCCACGTACTGCTGGTCGGGCAGGGTCGAGCCCCGGTACTTGACCGCCTCGTGGAGGGTCTCGACGAGGGCCCGGTAGAGGCGGCGGATCTCCTGGCTGGACAGGCTGTTGGCAGCGCGGTCCCAGCGCAGCCCGGCCGCCCACAGGATCTCGTCGGTGTAGATGTTGCCGAGGCCGGCGATGAACCGCTGGTCGAGCAGCAACGGCTTCAGCTTGGTGGTGCGGGTCAGCAGCCGCTCGGCGAAGCTCGTCCACGAGATCGGCGTCTCGACCGGGTCGGGGCCGAGCTCGGCCAGCTCGGGCGCCTCCTGGGTGAGCCCGTCCGGCGTGGTGACGAACAGCTCGCCGAACGTCCTCGGGTCGCAGAACCGCAGCTGCCCGCCCTGGGTGAACGTGATGACCACGTGGGTGTGCTTGGGCAGCGGCTCCTTGCCGGTCGCCCTGAGCAGCTGGCCGGACATCCCGAGGTGGATGACGAGCAGGTCGCCGCTGTCGAGGCGCAGGATCAGGTACTTGCCCCGGCGCTCGACGCCGGCGATCTTGCAGCCCTCCAGCCGGCCGGGGATCTCGTCCACCGAGCCGTGCCGGCGCACCGAGCGGGTGCCGGTGATGTCGACGGACCTGATCCGCTTGCCGACGACCTCCCGCTCGAGCTCGCGGCGGATGGTCTCCACCTCGGGGAGCTCAGGCATCGCCCGGCTCGCCGGCGACCGCCGCGGTCGCCGGCCGGTCGCCGACGCCGGCCCCCGCCCCGTCCGCACCGGCGCCCTCCTGGCGCCGGACCTCGCCGAGCAGCCGCTCCCACGCCGACCGGGCGGCGGCCTGCTCGGCCTGCTTCTTCGACCGGCCCTCGCCCGTGCCCCACTCCTGCCCGGCCAGCTGGACGGTGGCGTAGAAGCGCTTGGCGTGGTCGGGGCCGTCGTCGTCCACCCGGTAGCGGGGGACGACCTCCATCCGCCGGGCCGCCAGCTCCTGGAGGCGGGTCTTGTAGTCCTGGCCGCCGGGGCCGGCCGACGCCTCGGTGATGCGCTCGCCGAGCAGGTCGAGCACGAGCTGGCGGGCCGCCGCCCACCCGCCGTCGAGGTAGACGGCGCCGATGACCGCCTCCATGGCGTCGGCCAGGATCGACGGCTTCTCCCGCCCGCCCGAGGCGGCCTCGCCCTTGCCGAGCAGGAGCGCCTCGCCCAGCCGGAGGGCGATGGCGATGTCCGCCAGCGCGGCCGCGCTGACCACCGACGCCCGCACCTTGGCGAGCTCGCCCTCGGGCAGGTCCGGGTAGGCGTTGAAGACGTAGTCGGTCACGACGAGGCCGAGGACGGCGTCGCCGAGGAACTCCAGCCGCTCGTTGGAGGCGAAGCCGGCGTGCTCGGCGCACCACGACCGGTGGGTCAGCGCCCTGGCCAGGAGGTCGGGGTCGACGAAGGGGCGGCCGAGCCGCTCCGCCAGCCCGTGGAGGGCCTCGGAGAGTGGCAGCGGGCTACCCGAGGCGGCCGACGACGTAGTCGACGGCATCGCGGACGGTCTTCAGGTCTTCGAGGTCCTCGTCGTCGATGCGGAACCCGACGCTGCGCTCCCCGAGCTCCTCCTCGAGCGCCTCGACCAGCTCGATGAGCGCGAGGGAGTCGGCGTCGAGGTCGTCGGCGAACGAGTCGCCCTCCGAGATCGAGCCGGGGTCGACCTCGAGGATGTCGGCGAGACGGTCCCTGATCAGCTCGAACACCTGCTGGCGATCGAGGGGGGCCTGCTCCACGTGGGTCTCGGCGGGCACGCTGGCAACTCCTGGGGTCTGGCGGTCGGCGGTGCAGCGTAGCTCGCGGCGCGCCCTTGCCCGCTTGTGAACGGCGGCCGTCAGGCGACGGCGGCGGTCAGGCGGCCGACCACGTCGGCCCTGACCATCTCGGCGGCCACGCGCACGGCGTTGACGATCGCCGTCGCCGACGACGAGCCGTGGCTGATGATGCACACGCCGCGCACGCCGAGGAGCATGGCCCCACCGTGGCTGTCGGGGTCGAGGCTGGCGTACAGCGGCAGGAGGTGCGGCAGCAGTCGCTCGGACGCCTCCCTGGCCTCCGGCGTCGAGCCGAACACGTCGAGCAGGGCGGCCACGATGGCCCGCAGCCCGCCCTCCAGCGTCTTGAGGACGACGTTGCCGGTGAACCCGTCGGTGACGACCACGTCGATCTCGTGGGACATCACGTCCCGGCCCTCGACGTTGCCGGCGAAGTCGATGCCCGTCGCCTCGGCCAGCAGCCCGTGGGTCTCCTTGACGAGCGGCGTGCCCTTCGTCGGCTCCTCGCCGATCGACAGCAGCCCCACCCTCGGCCGCTCGATGCCGTAGCGCTCCCGGGCGAACACCGAGCCCATCTGGGCGAACTGCACGAGCATCTGCGGGGTGCACTCGGCGTTCGCGCCGGCGTCGAGGAGGACGGTCGGCGTGGAGCCGGGGACGGGGATGGGCGTGGCGATGGCCGGGCGGGCGACCGAGCGGATGCGGCCCATGCGCAGCAGCGCGCTGGCCATCGTCGCCCCCGTGTTGCCGGCGCTGACCATGGCCGACGCCGTTCCGTCGCGCACCGCCTCGGCGCAGCGGACGAGCGACGAGTCCTTCTTGCGGCGCACGCCGGCGCCGGGGTCCTCGTCCATGGCGATCACCTCGGAGGCGGCCAGCACCTCCAGCCCGCCGGTGTCGCCGAGGTCCTCCGGGCGGCCGACGAGGACGACCGGCACGCCCAGCTCGTCGGCGGCCCGCCGGGCACCGGCGACGATCTCGCCGGGGGCGCGGTCGCCGCCCATGGCGTCGACGGCGATGGGCAGCACGGAGCGCGGGGTGGCGGGGTGGCGCTACTCGACGTCGATCGCCTGGCGGCCCGCGTACCAGCCGCAGTTCCCGCACACGACGTGGGGCAGCTTGGCGGCGTTGCAGCGGGGGCACACGCTGCGGGGCGGGGCCGACAGGTTCCAGGCGGACGCCCGCCGGCTACGGCTCTTCGCCTTGGAGGTCTTCTTCTTCGGGACGGCCATCGCTCAGTCGATCCTCGGGGTCCGGACGCGAACGGGAAAGCGTAGCGGCCGGGAGCGGGGATCGGCGAACGCCGGTCAGTCGAAGCGGAGGTCGCGCAGCGCCGACCACCGCGGGTCGCCGGCCTCGCCCTCCGCCCCGCCCTCGGCCGGCCCGCCGCCGACCGGGTGCTCGGGGTCGGGCCCCGGGCAGGCGTCGTCGCACAGCGGCGCGAGCGGCAGGTTGAGCAGGACGGTGTCGCGGACCATCGGCTCGAGGTCGAGCGTGTCGCCGGTGAGCGGGTAGGTCTCGCCCTCGACCGGGTGGGGGTCGAACACCTCGCGGATGGTGACCTCGACCCGGCCCGTCACCTCGTCCAGGCACCGCCGGCACGAGCCGACCCAGTCGGCCCGCACGGTGCCGGCGAGGACCACCTGGTCGGAGATCGCCTCCATCACGCCCTCGACCTCGACGGCGGCGTCCTCCATCACGGCGACGTCGGCGACGACGAGACCGGACAGCAGCGCCGACCGCTGGATCCGCTTGCGGTTGCCGGCGCGGCGCCGCAGCTCGGACACGTCCACGACGAGGCGACCGGTGCGCACGGCGCCCGTCGCCTACGCCTGGTCCTGGTCGAAGAACGCGCTGCTGGCCTCCGCCACCTCGGGCTCCACCGGCTCGTCGGGGTCGGGCGGAATCGTGGCCTGGAGCTTCTCCCGGCCGGCCTGCACGAGCTTCATGGTCCGCTCGAGCACGATCTCGAAGCTCGCCAGCTTCTGGTCGCAGTAGTCCTCGACCTCGTGGCGCATGCGGCGGGACTCGGCCTCGGCCTCGTCCACGATGTGGCGGGCGCGCAGCTCGGCCGCCTTCACCACCTCGGTGCGCTGGACCATGCGCTCGGCCCTGGCCCGCGCCGCCTCGAGGATCTCGTCGCCCTCCCGGCGGACCTTGGCGAGGAACTCCTCCCGCTCCTTCAGCAGCCACCGCGCCGCCCGCAGCTCGTCGGGCAGCCGCTCGATGGCCTCCTCCAGGAGCTCGAGCACCTCGTCCTTGTTGATCATCACCGAGGCCGACAGGGGCATGGGCCTGGCCCCGGCGATCATGTCCGCGACCCGGCGCAGCAGCAGCTCGCTCTCCGGGCCGTGGTGGGCGACGAAGTCCGGCGGGGCGAGGTCGTCGTCGTCGGCGTCCTGGTCGTGCGGCCGGTACCCGCTCGTGCTCATCGGCCCTGCTGCTCCGCCAGCCGCTTGGCCACGGCCTCGGGGACCATGGAGGACACGTCGCCGCCGAAGCGGGCGATCTCCCTGATCAGCTTCGAGGCGAGGAACGAGTGGGTCGGCCCGGCCGGGATGAACACGGTGTCGACGCCGGAGATGGCCCGGTTCATCTGCGCCATCTGGAGCTCGTTCTCGAAGTCCGACACGACCCGCAGGCCCTTCACGATGAAGTCGGCGCCGACCTCGCGCGCCACGTCGACCACGAGGCTGGCGAACATCACGACCCGCACGCGGTCGAGGTGGGCGAGCGCCTCCTCGATCATCACCTGCCGCTCGTCGAGGGTGAACAGCGGCTCGCCCTTCTGCGGGTTGCGCATGGCCGCCACGACGACCTCGTCGAACAGGCGGCAGGCCGTCTCGATGACCTCGATGTGGCCGTTGTGGATGGGGTCGAATGACCCGGGGATGAGCACCACGCTCACGAGGGCGACGCTCCCGGTGCGGCTCGGCGGGCGATGGTCACCACCGTACTGCCGTACCGCTTCGATCTGGTGATCCGCCAGTCAGGGCCGGGGTCGACGGCCCGGTCCGACTCGACGACGGCGAGCGGCGCGGGGAGCCGGGCGAGCAGCGCGTCCCAGCCGTCGAAGGCGTAGGGCGGGTCGAGGAGGGCGACGTCGAAGGCGCCGGGCTCGCCGTCGAGCCAGCGCAGCGCGTCGGCCCGCACGACCGTCGCCGCCGGCCCGTCGAGGCCGGTCGACGCGAGGTTGGCCCGCACCGCGCGCAGGGCGCCGGGGTCGCGCTCGACGAAGGTCACCGACGCCGCGCCCCGCGACAGCGCCTCGATCCCGAGCGCGCCGGAGCCGGCGAACAGGTCGAGCACGCGCGCCCCGTCGACGGCGCCGAGGCTGTGCAGGGCGTTGAAGATCGCCTCGCGCGTCCGGTCGGTGGTCGGCCGCACGTCGGTCCCCCGTGGCGCGACCAGGCGCCGCCCCCTGGCCACGCCGGCGACCACGCGCACGGGCCGGAAGGTACCGGCCGCGGCCCACGGCCGGCGCGACCGCCGGCCCCGGCTACCGTCCCCCGCCGTGCCATCCGACGCCGTCAGGGTCGTCCGCATCGGCCGGCCTGAGCGCCGCAACGCCATCGACAGCGCCACCGCCGAGCGCCTGCACGACGAGCTCCTCGACTTCGAGCGGGACGACGGCGAGCGCGTCGCCGTGCTCACCGGCGACGACGCCGCGTTCTGCGCCGGCGCCGACCTGCGTGACCTGCCCCGGCTGCGACCGAGCGGCCCGCTCGGGCCGACCCGCCTCCAGCTCACCAAGCCGGTGATCGCGGCCGTCGAGGGGTGGTGCGTGGCCGGCGGCATGGAGCTGGCCGCGTGGTGCGACCTCCGCGTCGCCGGGGACACCGCCCGCTTCGGGCTGCTCGAGCGGCGGTGGGGCGTGCCGCTCATCGACGGCGGGACGTACCGGCTCCCCCGCATCGTCGGCCTCGGGCGGGCGCTCGACCTCATCCTCACCGGCCGGGAGATCGACGCCGCCGAGGCGCTCCAGATGGGCTTCGTGAACCGCGTCGTGCCGGCCGGGACGGCGCTCGACGTGGCGGTGGCGCTGGCCGGGTCGATCGCCGGGTTCCCGTGGACCGGCGTCGTGAACGACCGCCGCTCGGTGTACGAGGGGCTCGGCCTCGGGCTCGAGGCGGCGCTGGCCAACGAGGACCGCATCGGCCAGCAGACGATCTTCGCCCCCGGGTTCGCCGACGGCGTCGCCCGCTTCACCGAGCACCAGCGGGAGCGGAAGGGGTGAGGGCGCCGCCGGTCATCGTCTGCGTCGACTGCGGCGAGGACTGCCACCTGCTGTCCAAGCCGCCGCCCGACGGCGAGTTCCTCCCCGGCGACGTGATCGCCTACCGCTGCTCGGGCTGCATGGACCGCTGGGACGTCGTCATCCCCGAGGACGACGAAGAGGCCGACGGCTACTAGCTCTTCAGCAGGAAATCGGCATCGTCGCCGAGGACGGCGGCGACCTCGGCCCGCAGGATCGGGTGGGTCGCGAGGGTCGGGTCGGCGTCGACCAGCTCGATCGCCACCTCCCTCGCCCGCTCCACCCACAGCCGGTCGCGCCGGAGCGACGCCAGCTTGAGGTCGGTGCGGCCGGCCTGGCGCTCGCCCATGATCGTGCCCTCGCCCCGCAGGTCGAGGTCGACCTCGGCCAGCTCGAACCCGTCGGTCGTGCGGACCAGCGCGGCGAGGCGCTCCTCGGCCTCCGGGGTGGCGCCGGCGCCGACGAGCCAGCACCACGACCGCGCCGTCCCCCGGCCGACGCGGCCGCGCAGCTGGTGGAGCTGGGCGATGCCGAAGCGGTCGGCGTCGATCACGACCATCACGGTCGCGTTCGGCACGTCGACGCCCACCTCGATCACGGTGGTGGCCACGAGCACGTCGAGCCCGCCGGCGCGGAAGCGGCCCATCGTCGCCTCCTTCTCGGCCGGCGGCACCCGCCCGTGGAGGAGCCCGAGGCGCAGCCCGGCCAGCTCGCCGTCGACCAGGCGCTCGTAGGTGGCCTCGGCCGACGCCGCCTCGAGCTTCTCGGAGTCCTCGACGAGCGGGCACACCACGTAGGCCTGGTGGCCGGCGGCCACCTCCCGGCGCACGAGGTCCCACGCCTCGGCCTCGTGCTCGGCCGAGCGGGCCCACCTCGTGGTGATCGGCGTGCGGCCGGGCGGCAGCTCGTCGAGGACGGACACGTCGAGGTCGCCGTAGACGGTCATCGCCGCCGTGCGGGGGATCGGCGTGGCCGTCATCACGAGCACGTCGGGGACGGTGCCGTCGCCCTTGTCCCGCAGCGCGGCCCGCTGCTCGACCCCGAAGCGGTGCTGCTCGTCGATGACGACGACGCCGAGCGACTCGAACTGCACGCCCTCCTCGATCAGCGCGTGCGTGCCCACGAGCAGGTCGACCTCGCCGGCGGCCAGGCCGGCCAGGAGGCGGCGCCGCTCGGCCGCCGTCGTGCGGTTGGTGAGCAGCTCGACCCGCAGCGGCCGCTCGCCGAACAGCGTGCTCGGCGACGTGTCGGGCACCGTGCAGCCGTCCAGCAGGCCGCGCACGCCGGCGAAGTGCTGCTCGGCGAGCACGGCGGTCGGCACCATCAGCGCGCCCTGGTGGCCGCCGTCGACGGCGGTGAGCAGCGCGGTCACCGCGACCACCGTCTTGCCCGACCCGACATCGCCCTGGAGGAGGCGGTGCATCGGCCAGCGCTCGCCGAGGTCCCGGTCGATCTCGCCGATCACCCGTCGCTGCGCCGCCGTCAGCGAGAACGGCAGCCCCTCGTGGAACCGCTGCACCAGCGGGCCGCCGACCGCGTGCTTCACGCCGACGGCGCCGTCCTGCAGCGCCCGCTTGCGGACGACGAGCGCGACCTGCACCCGGAACAGCTCGTCGAACACCAGCCGGCGCCGCGCCTCGCCCACCTGCTCCATGGACGTCGGCGCGTGGATCCAGCGGAAGGCGGTGGTGCGGTCGACCAGGTCGTGCTTCCTGCGGACCCGGTCGGGCACGGGGTCGGCGAGCTCGCCGGCCCGGTCGAGGGCGGCGGCGACGAGCCGCTCCAGCTCACGGGAGTAGACCCTCGCCTTGTCGGACTGCGGATAGAGCGGGACGATGCGGCCGGTCTGGTCGCCGCCGATCAGGTCGACGATCGGGTTGGTGAGCTGCCGGGTGCCCCGGAAGACCTCGAGCTTGCCGAAGAACGCGGCCGCCGCGCCCGGCTGGAGCTGCTGCTCGCGCCAGCGCTGGTTGAAGAACGTGACCCGCAGGCGGCCGGTCCCGTCGGACACGTCGACCACCACCCGCTGCTTGCCGCGGGGCGGGCCGACGGTCGCCGAGCGCACCACCCGGGCGACGACGAGCGCCTCCTCCCCCTCCCGCAGGTCGGCGATCCGGGCCTCCTTGGTCCGGTCGACGTAGCGGCGGGGGTAGTGGGTGACGAGGTCGAGGACGGACTCGATGCCCACCCCCGCCAGCGCCTCCGCCCGGCGGCCGGCCACGCCCTGGAGGGCGGACACCGGCGCGTCGGCCAGCGACTTGAGGCTCCTCGCCACCTACTCCACGCCGAACAGGTACGGGTAGAGGGGCTGGCCGCCGTGGTGGACCTCGGCGTCGACCGAAGGGCGGTGCTCGGCCAGCCACTCGGTGATGCGGCGGGTGTCGGCCGCCGACGCGCCCTCGCCCTCGATGATCGTCACGATCTCGTGCCCGTCGCCCACGAGGTCGTCGAGCAGGCCGGTCGCCGCGGCCGCGAGCGTGGGCTCGACGACGGCGATGCGGCCCCGCGCCAGGCCCAGCCAGTCGCCCTGGCGGATGGCCCCGCCGTCCCAGGCCGAGTCGCGCACGGCCATCGTCACCTCGCCGGCGGCCACGGCCTCGGCCGCCTCCCCCATCGCCGCCGCGTTCTCGTCGGCCGACGCCTGCGGGTCGTAGGCCAGCAGGGCGGCGAACCCTTCGGCGATGCCCCTCGTCGGCACCACCCGGACGGCCTTGGCCGTGTGGGCGTCGACCTGCTCGGCGACCGGGATGATGTTCTTGTTGTTCGGGAGGACGACGACCTCCTCGGCCGGCGTCGACTCCACCGCCTCGAGGATCTGGGCCGTCGACGGGTTCATCGACTGCCCCCCGGCGACGATCTGGTGCACGCCGAGCGAGTGGAAGATGCGGCGGATCCCGTCCCCCGTGGCCACCGCGACGACCGCCGTGGGCACCGGCTCGGACGGCGCGGCCGGCCCGTCGCCGCCGGCCGCCGCCTCCCGCACCCAGCGCTCCTCCTCCACCTGCTCGTGGAGGTCGGTGACGCGGATGCGGCGGGGCCGGCCGCAGTCCAGCGCGGCCTCGATCGCCGCGCCGATGTCGTCGGTGTGGATGTGGCAGTTCCACAGGCCGTCGCCGCCGACGACCACGATCGAGTCGCCGATGCCGGCCCACACGTCCTTGAACGCGGGGACGGCCTCGTCCGGCGCCTCGAGGAAGTACATGACCTCGTAGCGCAGGTCCGACAGGCCGCCGGCGTGGGCCGCCTCGACCTCGGCCCCGGCGGTGCGGGTGGCGGCGCCGCCCTCGGGCGCCGGGGCGGCCGGCGGCTCGGGCACGGGCCGGCCGGCGACGACGGCGAGGAGGGCGTCGAGCAGGAGCAGGAACCCGGCCCCGCCGGCGTCGACCACGCCCGCCTGGGCCAGCACCGGCAGCAGCTCGGGCGTGCGGTCGAGCGCCTGCTGCCCGGCACCCCGCGCCGCGTCGAGGACGTCGGTCAGGCTGCCGCCCTCCGACGCGGCCTCCTCGGCGGCGGCCGCCGACTCCCGCACGACGGTGAGGATCGTCCCCTCGACCGGCCGCATCACCGCCTCGTAGGCCGCCGCCGACGCCGACGACAGCGCCTCGGCGCACGCGGGCGCGTCGACGCCGTCGTTGGCCCGCACGACGTCGGCGATCCCCCGCAGGACCTGGGAGAGGATCACGCCGGAGTTGCCCCGCGCCCCCATGAGCGCGCCGTGCGACACGGCCTTGCAGGTGGCGGCGAGGTCACCGTCGGTCGACCCCAGCTCGGCGACCACCGACTCCAGGGTGAGGGCCATGTTCGTGCCCGTGTCGCCGTCCGGCACCGGGTACACGTTCAGGCGGTTGAGCGCCTCCTGGTGGGCCCGCAGCGCGTCTCGGTAGCGGGTCACCACGGCCCGGAGCTCACCGGCCCCGAGCCGCTCCAGCGTGGTCACCGGCGGCGCTGGTCGCCGTACGGGTCGCGGCCGTCGACGCCGCCGAGGTTCAGCATCGCCCGGCGGGCCCTGAGGTCCCTGCGCCGCTCGCGCACCCCGGCGGCGTAGCCGCGCGCGTCGGGGCGGGAGCCGCGGCGGCGCCCCCGCCAGTCCACGACGGCGGCGACCACGAGCATCGCGGCCACGACGGCGAGCAGGATGAGCACGAGGCGAAGGATAGGGCGGCGGTGGGTCTCGGCGGGTCTCGCTGCTATCCTCGCTCTCCGCCCCAGTCGGCCCCACCCGGAAGGTTCGCGTCCAATGGCAGCGGTCTGCGAGGTGTGCGGGAAGCACCCCTCCTTCGGCATGAAGATCAGCCACTCGCACCGGCGCACGCGCCGGCGCTGGAACCCGAACATCCAGCGGGTACGGGCCCTCGTCGGCGGCAGCCCGCGCCGGCTGCACGTCTGCACCTCCTGCGTGAAGGCCGGGAAGGTGCAGAAGCTCGCCCACTAGCGCCGCCCCCCGGGATTTCCTTCCGGGAAGGGGGCTGTCGGTAACGTTCCGGGTAGAGACACCCCCGAGGAGCGTGCCGTGCAAGGAGTGATCAAGTCCTACGACCCGGTGACCCGGGTCGGCGTCCTGGTCAGGGACACCGATCTCTCCGAGTACGACCTCGCCGAGGACGCCCTCGTCGGCTCCGTGTTCCGCATGCTGCGGCAGGGCCAGCGGGTGCTCTTCGACCTCGACGCCTCCGGGCGCGCCACCCGGCTGCGCCTCGGCTCCGAGGTCGACATGGGTACCCCTGGGTTCGAGCGGGAGGAACCGGGCACGACCACATCGTCGACGGCGTAGAGAGGAACCATGACGGCAACGACCAGCAACGAGCGACTCCGGCGTTGGGTGGACGAGTGGGTCGAGGTCTGCCAGCCAGAGGCGGTCGAGTGGTGCGACGGGTCGCAGGAGGAGTACGACCGGCTGTGCCAGCTGCTCGTCGACGCCGGGACGTTCGTGCGCCTGGACGAGGGGAAGCGCCCGAACAGCTTCCTCGCCCGGTCCGACCCCGGTGACGTCGCCAGGGTCGAGGACCGCACGTTCATCTGCTCCGAGCACGAGGTCGACGCCGGGCCGACCAACAACTGGCGCGACCCCGCCGAGATGAAGGCCGAGCTGCGCCGCCTGTTCCGGGGGTCGATGCGGGGCCGGACGATGTACGTCGTCCCGTTCAGCATGGGCCCGCTCGGGTCGCCGATCGCCCACATCGGCGTGCAGCTGACCGACTCGGCCTACGTCGCCGTCAACATGCGGATCATGACGAGGATGGGCCAGGGCGCCCTCGACGTGCTGGGCGACGGCGACTGGGTGCCGTGCGTCCACTCCGTCGGCGCCCCGCTCGAGCCGGGCCAGGCCGACGTGCCGTGGCCCTGCGACGCCGACCGCAAGTACATCGTCCACTTCCCCGAGACCCGCGAGATCTGGTCCTACGGCTCGGGGTACGGCGGCAACGCCCTCCTCGGCAAGAAGTGCTTCGCCCTGCGGATCGCCTCGACCATGGCCCGCGACGACGGCTGGCTGGCCGAGCACATGCTGATCCTCGGCGTCACCCCGCCCGACGGCGAGAAGCGCTACGTGGCCGCCGCCTTCCCGTCGGCCTGCGGCAAGACGAACATGGCCATGATGATCCCGACGATCCCGGGCTGGACGATCGAGACCGTCGGCGACGACATCTGCTGGATGAAGTTCGGCGAGGACGGCCGGCTCTACGCCATCAACCCGGAGGCCGGGTTCTTCGGCGTCGCCCCGGGGACCTCGACCGAGACGAACCCGAACGCCATCGAGACCCTCCGCGGGAACTGCATCTTCACCAACTGCGCCATGACCGACGACGGCGACGTGTGGTGGGAGGGCCTGTCCGAGCCGCCCGCCCACCTCGTCGACTGGCGGGGCGACGACTGGACGCCCGAGTCGGGCCGGCCGGCCGCCCACCCGAACGCCCGGTTCACGGCGCCGGCCTCGCAGTGCCCGTCGATCGCCCCCGAGTGGGAGGACCCGAAGGGCGTGCCGATCTCGGCCGTCCTGTTCGGCGGCCGCCGGGCGACCGCCGTGCCGCTCGTGACCGAGAGCTACGACTGGGCCCACGGCGTGTTCCTCGGCTCGATCATGTCGTCGGAGAAGACGGCCGCCGCCGCCGGCAAGGTCGGCGAGGTGCGCTTCGACCCCTTCGCCATGCTGCCGTTCTGCGGCTACAACATGGGCGACTACTTCGGCCACTGGCTGTCGATGCAGGAGCGGGCCGGCGCCACCCTGCCCAAGCTGTTCTGGGTGAACTGGTTCCGCCGGGACGACGACGGGTCGTTCCTCTGGCCGGGCTTCGGCGAGAACAGCCGGGTCGTGAAGTGGGTGATCGAGCGGCTCGCCGGCCGGGCCGAGGCCGTCGACACGCCGATCGGGCGGGTGCCGGCCCCCGGCTCCCTCGACGTCGACGGGCTCGACCTCACCGACGAGCAGGTGGCGAAGATCCTCCGGGTCGACGAGGACGACTGGCGCAACGAGGTGCCGCTGATCGAGCAGCACTACGCCGGCCTCGGCGAGCGGGTGCCCGAGGAGCTGAAGGACGAGCTCCGCAAGCTGGAGAAGCGCCTGGCCGGCTGAGCCGGTCGACGAGGATCAGCAGCGCCGCCGGCCGCCCTCCGGGGCGGCCGGTCCGCGCCCGGCGCACGGGTCGATGCGGGGCGTTCATGGGCCCGGCCGGACTGCGGGTGGACGAGGGCCCGGCGGACGACCGCCGCGGCGGTTGGGCTGCGAGTGGGACGCGATGGACGGCGGATCCGGGCCGGGCGGCGGGCGGCGCGCCGCACGCCGCGCCTCGCGGCGGCGCTCGGCGGGTTCCCGTCGCCCCTCGTGGACGGCGGCGCGAGGGTGCTCGGGGCGGCGGGTGGATGGGCCGGCGGCTCGTCAGTCGCCGGGGATGGGGAGGAGCCCGGCCCGGTGGCACTGGCCGGCGAGGTCGCCGAGCTCGGCCACGTAGCCGACCCGGTCGACGTCGCCGGCGAGGTACCGGCGCTGGCACTCCACGAAGAGCCCCTCGACCAGGAGGTCGACGAGCTGGTCGAACAGCCGGTCCTGGAGGGTCGCGTTGCCGTGCACGAGCTGGAGCGTGCTCAGCACGTCGTCGACCTCGGCCTCCAGCCGGTCACCCAGTTGGTGCGCGTCCACGATCTGGGTATTCCCCCTCCCGCACCGAAAACCTCCATGCAGATGGACACAGGGGGCGAGAGATGCTGATGCGGTTCGATCCCTTCCGCGAGCTCGACCGCGCCGTCGACCAGCTGTCGCAGCGGGCAGGGCCGGCGACGATCCCCTTCGACGCCGTCCGGCGGGCGGACGAGGTGGTCGTCTACTTCGACATCCCCGGCGTCGAGCCCGACGCCATCGACCTCACCGTCGAGCGCAACGTCCTCACCCTGCGGGCCGAGCGCCGCTACGAGCCCGGGGAGGACGAGGAGATCCTCGCCGTCGAGCGCCGCCAGGGCGTCTTCGCCCGTCAGCTGTACCTCGGCGAGGCCCTCGACACCACCGGCGTGCGGGCCAAGTACGACCACGGGGTGCTGACCGTGAGCGTCCCGCTGGCCAAGCAGGCCCAGCCCCGCAAGGTGACGATCGGCCAGGCCCAGCGCCAGGCCGAGACCATCCAGGCCGAGAGCACCGAGACGAGCGCCGAGCAGGGCCACGCCTGACCGCCGCCCGGCGCCCGAGCACGGACCCGGGGCACCCGACCGGGGACCGGGCGGCGCCGGACCGGGTGGGGCCCGACCGGGGACCGGGTGGCACCCGAGCAGGGACGGTCGGCGTCGGACGGCGACCGGCCGGCGCGCCCGAGCAGCGACCGGGTGGCCAGCGTCAGCCGGGGCGGCGGGCGTCGAGGGCGGCGACGACCTCCTCGTCGGTGGTCTGGCCGAAGCGGCGGTAGCGCTCGCCGACGGCCCGGAAGCCGGGCGGCGCGACCAGCACCACCACCCGGTGGTAGGGCGGGCGCAGCCGCTCGGCGGCCTCGGGCGGGCCGACGGGCACGGCGAGGGTCGCCTCCCCGGCGCCGGCGGCGACGAGCCAGGCCCCGACGGCGGCCGCCGTCCGCCCCGTCGCCACCCCGTCGTCGACCACGACCACCCGCCGGCCGGCGACCTCCACCGGCGGGCGGTCGCCCCGGTAGGCGGCCCGCCGCCGGTCGAGCTCGGCCCGGACCCTGGCCACCGACCGCTCGATCCACGGCCCGTCGACGGCCATCCGGTCGGCGAGGTCCTCGTCGATGCCGTAGCGCCCGTCCGGTCCCACGGCGCCGAGGGCCAGCTCCGGGTTGCCGGGGGCGCCGAGCTTGCCGGCGAGGCCGACGTCGAGGGGGGCGCCGAGCGCGTCGGCCACCTCGGCGGCGACGATCACCCCGCCCCGCGGGATGCCGAGCACGAGGTCGGCCGCCACCCCGGCCTCCCCGAGCGCGGCGCCGAGCGCCCGCCCGGCGTGGCGGCGGTCATCGAAGGAGCCGGCGCCCGCTAGCATGCGGCGTTCCGGCGACGAGGAGGGTGCATGGCCGTCAGCGCGTACATCCTGATCCAGACCGAGGTCGGCAAGGCCGCCCAGGTCGCGCAGCAGGTCGGGGCCATCGACGGCGTGGTGTCGGCTGAGGACGTCACCGGCCCGTACGACGTGATCGCGAGGGCCGAGTCGGCCACCGTGGACGAGCTCGGCAAGATGGTCGTCAGCCGCGTCCAGATGATCGACGGGATCACGCGCACGCTCACCTGCCCGGTCGTCCACCTCTGAGGTCCACGGCGCTCACGCCGCCACCAGCATCGCCCGGATCCCGAGGCCCATCAGGAACAGGCCGCCGAGCCCGTACAGCAGGTACCGCCACGGCGCCAGCTGCTGGCGGTACGAGTACAGGATGCCGACGGCGATGATGGCGACGAACCCGTAGAACAGGTGGAACTGGGGCGCCTCCAGCCCCTCCCCGGCCACGAGGCCGACGCCCAGCGCGACCTGCACGAAGATCGCCACCTCGGCGACGACCGTGAACCACCACAGCGCCCGGCCTCGTAGCGCCGGCAGCCAGTGCGCGCCGAGCGCCCACAGCCCGGCGAGCGCGTTGCCGAGCACGACCATCCACGCCCACCCCTCGTGGAGGTCGAGGAGGACGAGCGCGGGCAGCAGCGGGTGGGTCAGGCCGGGGCCGGCGTGGCCGCGGAGGCCGACCTCGCCGCCTGCGCCTCCGCGTACGCCTCGGCCGTGGCGTCGACGAGCCCGGCGATCTCCTCCTCGGTGAACCCGGCGAGGGACCGGAACCGGCGGGCCAGGTGGACGGGGTTCTCCTCCTGCTCGCCCCGGAAGCCGCCGAAGCTGAACAGCTTGTCGACAGCCCGCTGGAAGTCGAGGGCGGCCTTCTGGCGCTCGGGGTCCTTGGCGGTGAGGCGGCGGAGCCAGTCCGACCCCATCTTCACGTGCGTCACCTCGTCGGCGAGCATCCAGTCCTCGCAGAAGTACAGGACCGGGTCGCTCGTGGCGTTGCCGAACTCCCGCATGGTGTTGAACACGTCGATGGCGAGGCCCTCGAGCGCGCGGTTCACGCCGGTGAGGCGGAGCACGGGGTCGGGGTTGCAGGCCGCCTCGTAGAGCAGGGTCTGCTCGGCGAACTCGCCGATGGCCGAGCCCATGTGGTCGGTGAGCTTCACCGAGATCTCGCAGTGGCGGGCCTCGTCCCAGCACTGCCGGGCCATGTCGAGCTTCAGCTCGAAGGGCGCCTGGTCCTTCGCCGCCCCCGTGTCGAAGTCCCAGCAGGTGCGGCCGGCGCCCTCGAGGGCCTGGATCTCGCCGACGAAGATCGCGTGCATCAGGCTGCGGGCCGTGTCCGGCGCGTCCGGGTCGTCGGTGCGGAACCCGCCCCGCCTGCGGTTCTGCTCCTGCTGCATGGCTGCGTTGCGCGGGTCGAAGACGACCTCCTCGATCTTCACCCGCTGGAACCGGTCGTCGCGTGCGAGCTCCTCGACCGGCAGCATCCGCTTCATGGCCGGATGCTACCCACCGGTCGCTTGGCCGTGGCGGCCCTCCGACCCGCCCGCCACCTCGTAGGACCACAGCTCGCTCGTCACCGCCACCGGCCGCTCGCTGGTGGCGTCGGCGGCCGCCTGGCGGTGGCCGTGGCCGAACGCCGGGGAGCTGACCCAGGCCTGGAAGGACTCCTCGTCGCGCCAGCGGGTGACGACGAGCCAGGTGGTCCGCCCGTCGGTCGGCCGCAGCAGCTCGAAGCCCTCGAAGCCGTCCTGGTCGTCGACGGCGCCGGCCCGGGCGGCGAAGCGCCTGGCCAGCTCGTCCCCGCTGTCCGCCGGCACGGTGATGGCGTTGATCTTGATCACCGACATGGGCCGGACCCTACCCAGGCTCGAGGTCGGCGGTGACGCAGCCGGGCGGGGCGCTGACCGGGTTGCAGCGGATCGTCCCCCCGCCGGGCAGGACGGCCGCGTAGTCGGCCGGCAGGGCCGGGTCGTCCTCCGGGTAGTCGGTGCTGACCAGCTGGGCGCCGCTGGCGAAGGCGGCGTCCCGCTGGGCGGTGTCGCCGGTGCGGGCCTGCACGGTGTCCGCGTCGGCCCTCGTGCGCACGAGGTACCCCTGGGCGACCAGGCGGCGGATCTCGGCCCCGTCGGCCACCGGGTCGTTGCGCTTCACGAAGGCGGCCTCGGGGCTCCCCGGCGGCGAGCTCGTGAACAGCACCCGGCCGGCGAGGGACGGGTGGCCGGCGACGTAGTCGTCCCGGTGGCCGTCCTCGTTGTCAAGCGCGAACAGCACCCGGCCCCGCACGTCGTCGACGGCCGGCCAGCCGGCGTCGAGCACGGCGTCCTCGAGGGTGGCCGCGTCGCCCCGCACGAGGTCGGGGGTGACGAGCCGGTCCTCCGGGAACACCGAGCGGATCTCGGCGTCGAGGGCGTCGAGCTCGGCCGGCCCGACGGGCAGCGGCACGGCGAAGCCCAGGCCGGGGTCGGGGATGGGCTCGTCCTTCACCTCGACGAGCACGACGATCGGCACGTGGCCGGGGTGGCCGGCCGACCAGTCCCGGACGATCTGGAGGCAGCGCACGAGGGTCGGGCAGGTCGAGGTCTGGTCGACGTCCTGGACGTGGAAGACCTTGAACCCCGGCTCCTCGAGCGGGGCCCGGGGCGGGCCGGGCAGGCCGACGGCGGCGGGGCCGGCCGGGTCGGCGTAGTGCCCGCCGTCGGGGTCGGCGAACACGTCGAGCTCCAGCTGGCGGATGCCGGCGTCGAGCTGCTCGTCGAGCGGCGGGTGCCCGTACTGGAGGGTGTCGGCCAGGGCCGGGTCGACGGCCCGGATGGCGTCGAGCAGGGCCGGCTCGGGGGCGACGTGGTAGCTGTTGTGGGTCCCGAGGACCTGGACCTGGTCGAGGCGGACGGGGTCGGGCGCGGCCGTCGTCGAGGTGCTGGTGGCGGTGGTCGACGGCGCGGCCTCGCGCTCCCCGCCGGACGTGCACGCGCCCACCAGCGCGGCCGCGACGAGCGCGGCCGCCGCCGTCCTACACCGGGTCGGGGACGTCGTCGGTGTCGTGGGTGAGGCGGGTGGCGGGCACGAACGTGACCGTGCCGGTCTCGCGGATCTCCCGCACCGCCGGCACCGGGTCGGGGTCGGAGAACAGGCCCTCGTCGGCGTAGTCCGACGGGCGGCCCGTCGGGTCGACCACCCACCACGACGCCTCCAGCGCGATCCCGTTGGGGTCGGTGAAGTAGATCGACCGGACGAAGCCGTGGTCGATCACGTCGGTGACCTCGCAGCCGGCCTCCTTCAGGCGGGACTGCAGCTGGTGCAGCGCCTCCTCGTCGGGGAGGTTGAACGAGAGGTGGTCGAACTGGATGGCCCGCGGGTCGGGGACGCCGGCCGGCTTGGCGAAGGTGGCGAGGGGCTGGCCGGCGTACTCGAAGAACGCCACCGTGTTCTCGGCGCCGAACTCGAAGAAGTAGTGCCGGAACGACGGGCTGGCCAGGTGGGCGACGAGCCGGGCGCCGAGCACCCCGTGGTAGAAGCGCACCGTGGCGTCCATGTCGGTGGTGATCAGGGCGAGGTGGTTGATCCCCCGCCAGCGAGGCGCCTCGACGGTCATGGGCCCAGGCTACGCCCGGTGACCGGCATCGCCCTGTTCGACGTGGACGGCACGATCATCCGGGCCGGCGACCCCGACCACCGGGCCGCCTTCGACGCCGCGCTGGCCAGGGTGTACGGCGTGCCGGCGACCCTCGACGGCATCCCGCTCGGCGGCATGATCGACCGGGCCATCGCCCGCCTGGCGCTCGCGCCCCACGACCTCGGCGACGAGGTGGTCGAGGCCGGGCTCGCCGACCTCGTCGAGGCCATGGGCGCCGCCTACCGGGCGGCCGTGACGGAGGGCGCCCGCCGGTCGTGGCTGCTGCCCGGCGTGGAGGACGCGGCCCGGCGGCTGCGGGCCGAGGGGGTGACGACCGGCGTGCTGACCGGCGGCTGCCGGCCGGTGGTCGAGGCCAAGCTGGCCGCGGCCGGCGTGGCCGACCTGTTCGGGGCGGGCGCCTACGGCGACCAGGCCGACGAGCGGGCCGCCCTGGTGCCGCTGGCCGTCGCCGCGCTCGGCGGCGGCGCGCGGACGCCGGTGGTCGTCGTCGGCGACACCCCCCTCGACGTCGAGGCCGCGCACACCGCCGGCGTCCCCTGCCTGGCCGTGGCGACCGGCCGCTGGTCGGTCGACGAGCTGGCCGCCTGCGGCGCCGACGCGGTGGTGCCCGACCTCGCCGACCCCCGCGCCGTCCCGGCCGTGCTCGGCCTCCTCAGAACGCGGCCCGCAGGATCGCCAGCGCGTCCTCCGCGCTGACCGGGCGCGGGTTGGCCCGGACGTTGCCGTTGTCGGGCGCCATGGCGGCCACCGCCGCCAGGTCCTCCTCCTCGACCCCGCACTCGGACAGGCGGGACGGCAGGCCGACGGCGGCGGCGAGGCGGGCGACGGCGCCGGCCGCGTCGGCGGGGTCGCCGAGCGCCTCGCCCACGGCCCGGACGGCGCCGGGCACCGCCGCCTCGTTGAACCGGACGGCGTGCGGGAGGATGACGGCGTTGGCCAGGCCGTGGGGGATGCCGGTGCGCCCGCCGACCAGCTGCGACAGGCCGTGGTGGACGCCCATGCTCCCGTTCTGGAGGCAGCGGCCGCCGAGGGCGGCGCCGGCCAGCATGGCGGCCCGGGCCCCGAGGTCGGCCGGGTCGGCCACCACCAGCGGCAGCGCCCCGGCGATGCGCCGGGCGCCGGCCAGGGCGACGGCCTCGGCCTCGGGCGTGCGGGACGGCGACCAGGCCACCTCCACGCAGTGGGCCAGCGCGTTCATCCCCGTGCCGGCGCTGACCTCCGGCGGGGTCGACACGGTCAGCTCGGGGTCGTAGACGGCGGCGACGGGGGCGATGGTCGGCCCGCCGGCGCCCGACTTCCGGCGCAGCCCCTCGTCGGTCATCCCGAAGAACGGGGTCAGCTCGGCGCCCGAGTACGTGGTCGGCACGGCGAGGTGGGGCAGGGCGGGACGGTCGGTCCACGAGGCGCCCGGGGTGCCGGCCTCCTGCTCGGTGAAGAAGCAGACGGCCTTGCCGAGGTCGGCGCACGAGCCGCCGCCGAACGACACGACGGCGTCGACCGCGTCCCGCCTCGCCTGGCGGGTGGCCGTGCGGACGAGGGACACGGGCACGTGCGAGCGGACCTCGGCGAACGTCGACGCCAGCCGGCTGCCGAGCAGGCCCACCAGCCGGCGCCCGTCCTCGGACGCCAGGCGGCCGGCCGTGGTCACGAGCAGGACCCGGCGGGCGCCGACGGCATCGACCAGCTCGGGCAGCCGGGCGAGGGCGCCGGCCCCGAACACCAGCCGCTGGGCGTAGCCGGTGTGGTCCCAGGGCTCGGCCATGGCCGGACCCTACGCGGGGCGCACGACCGTCGTCCCCTCCTCGCCGAGGGCGACCAGGCGGAGCCCGCCGGCATCGGCGTCGAGGACCGTCACGCTGGCGTTGGCCGGGCGGAAGCGCAGCACCCGGTCGTCGCCGGTGGCCGCGCCGACGGCCACGTTCACGGCGACGAAGTGGGTGACCACGACCGTGTCGGCCGGCAGGGCGAGCAGGGTGGCGAGGACCGTGTCCCGCCACCGGCGCAGGTCGTCCGCCTGGTCGGCCCACCGGCCGGCCATCACGGCGGCCAGCCACGGGCCCCGCTCCTCGGGGGCGAGAGGCGGGGCGGCGACCTCGCCGACCCCCGGCTCGACGGCCGGCTCGACCCCCCACCGGCGGGCCAGCGGGGCGGCCGTCTCCCGGGTCCGCCGCAGCGGGCTGGTCACGAGGCCGAGCGGGCCGAGCGGGGCCAGCCGGTCGGCGACGGCCTCGGCCTGCGCCCGGCCGGTGTCGTCGAGGCCGGGGTCGGGGTCGGCCTCCCACCGGGCGCCCGCCCGCCCGTGGCGGACGAGGTGCAGGCGGGGCACGTCAGCGCATGGGGACGAACAGGTCGGCGAAGGCATCGGGCAGCTCGTCCTCGGTGATGAACCACTCCGTGCCGAACGCCTCGGTGAAGACCGGGTTCGGCATGGTCAGGAACAGCGACGAGTCGGGGATCTGGCTGGCGTGGGCCCGCATGGCCCGGCGCTTGGCGTCGATGGCGGCCCGCACGTCGACCTGGTGGGTGATGGCCGCCTCCGGCATGCCGAACTCCGGGTGCTCGTCGAGGTCGGGCAGGTCGGGCACGTCGTCGGCGCCGGCCGCCCGCTGGGCCTCGATCCCCCGGCGGACGTGGTCCCGGTTGATCGTCGCCTGCACGACCGCCACGCCCGCCATGGCCGCCGCCCGCAGGCCGACCCGGTGGACCTGCACGTGGTCGGGGTGCCCGTAGCCGCCGATCTCGTCGTAGCAGGTCAGCAGGTCGGCCCGCTCCTCCTCGAGCAGGGCGGCCAGCCGCTCGGCGGCCTCCTCCACGTCGGCCCGGCAGAACGACTCGGGCGCCTCGTTGGTCGGCGTGCCCGCCATCCCCGAGTCGACGTAGCCGAGGAAGGCGACGCGGGCGGTGCCGAGGACGTCGGCGGCGGCGTGGGTCTCCGCCACCCGCCGCTGCCACAGCTCCTCGCCGTCCGCCAGCACCCCCTCGACCACCTCGCCGTGCTCGCCCCTGGTGGCGACGACCAGCACGACGCGGTGCCCGGCGCCCGCCGCCAGCGCCATGAGCCCACCCGTGGCGATCGCCTCGTCGTCGGGGTGGGCGTGGAAGCAGACCAGTGTGGCCATCGGCTCCGTTCTAGGCGACCGCGCCCGACGCGCGCAGCGACGCCACCTCGTCGCCCCCGATCCCCCAGTCGGCGAGGGCCTCGTCGGTGTGCTGGCCGGCGTGGGCCGGCGGCCGGGCGACGGCGCCCGGCGTGCGGCTGAAGCGGGGCGCCGGCGCGGGCTGCACGACGCCGGCCACCTCGGTGAACGTGCCCCGGTG
>DASWMK010000160.1 GCA_036399815.1 Acidimicrobiales bacterium | reverse complement strand
CCCACGTGCGGGTCGCCGACGTCGGCGCCGCCCTCCGCCGGGCCGTCGCCGCCGTGCCCTAGCCGGGTGCCTTGATGCCGGCCCCGCAGAGGGGGACGACGGCGGAGCGGTCCTGCACGTGCCTGGCCCACCCGGCGAACGGCGCGGCGGCCGTCGGCTCGACGTAGAAGCCGCTGGCGGCCAGCTCCCGGCGGGCGGCGACCACGTCGGCCTCGCCGACGGTCACCACCTCCCCGCCCGTCGCCCGCACCGCGGCCAGCACCTGCGCGCCCCGCGGCGGCGCGGCGATGGCGATGCCCTCGGCCGCGGTCGGCTGGCCGACCACCGCGGGCACGTCGTCCCGCCCCGCGGCGAAGGCCTCGGCGATCGGCGCGCACCCGGCGGCCTGCACGGCGACGATCCTCGGCACCCGCTCGGCCAGCCCGGCGTCGACCAGGTCGGCGAACCCGATGGCCGCCCCGAGCACGAGGGTGCCGTTGCCCACCGGGAGGACGACCACGTCGGGCACCGACCCGAGCGCCTCCCACACCTCGTAGGCGATCGTCTTGGTCCCGTGGAGGAACCGGGGGTCGTAGACGTGGCTGGCGTACGCGCCGAGCCCCTCGGCCACGGCGGCCTGGGCGGCGGCGGCCACGTCCTCCCGCGTGCCGTCGACCCGGTGGACGGTCGCTCCGTGGGCCTCGGCCTGGGCCAGCTTGGCCGGCGACGTCGTGGCCGGGACGAACACGTCGCAGCGCAGCGCCGCCCGCGCCGCGTACGCGGCCATGGCCGTGCCGGCGTTGCCGCTGCTGTCGACCACCACCCCGCCGACGCCGGCGTGGGCCATGGCCGACACGAGCACGGCCGCGCCCCGGTCCTTGAACGACAGGGTGGGCATGGCGTACTCGACCTTCACGAGCGGGCCCCAGCCGCCGAGGGGGACGAGCGGGGTGCCGCCCTCGCCCATCGTCACGTGGGCCGGCACGGGCAGGGCCTCGGCCCAGCGCCACACCGACCTCGGCCGGGACCGCAGGGCGTCGACCGGGAACGAGACCGGGAACGGGGCCAGGTCCCACACCCCGCCGCAGACCGGGCACCGCCAGTCCACCGGGTCGGGCGCCTGCTCGTGCCCGCACGCCGAGCACCGGAACCTCACCGGTTGGTCCATGCCCCGGAGCATCGCGCCCCGGCACCCTGCTAGACGGGGACGCATGGGCCACCCCCACGCCCCGCCCGCCGACGCCGCGGAGGCCGGGGATGCGGCCCGGCGGGCGGCGGACGCCGTCGGGGTCGTCGTGGCCGAGGTCGGCGACATCGACGGCGTGCGGGCGGCCTGCCGGCTGGTCGACGCCACCTGGGCCAGGGTGTGCGTGCCGACGGAGCTGGCCGTCGCCGTCGTCGACGCCGGCGGCTACGTGGCGGTGGCGACGGCCGGCGGCGAGGTCGTGGCCGCCAGCATCGGCTTCCTCGGGTCGCGCCGGGGCGAGGCCCTGCTCCACTCCCACGTCACCGCCGTCACCGGCGGCCGGCGGGGTGGCGGGGTCGGCCGGGCGGTGAAGCTGCACCAGCGGGCCTGGGCGATGGCCAGGGGCGTCCCGGTGGTGGCCTGGACGTTCGACCCGCTGCGGCGGGCCAACGCCCGGTTCAACCTCGTGAAGCTGGGCGCCTCGGCCGTCGCCCTCCACCCCGACCACTACGGGCCGATGGACGACGCCTTCAACGCCGGCGACCTCACCGACCGCATCGAGGTCCGCTGGGAGGTCGGCTCGGCCGCCGCGGTGGCCGCCGCCGCCGGCCGGTTCGCCGCGCCCGACGACGCCGCCCTGCTCGACGCCGGCGCGGCGGTCGTGCTCGACCCCGGCCCCGACGACGGGCCGGTCGCCGCCGCCGCCCCGGCGGGCACGGGGCTGCGCCTCGTCGGCCTCCCCCGCGACCTCGACGGGCTGGACGCGCCGCGCCGGCGGGCGTGGCGGCTGGCCGTGCGGGCCGCCCTCGGCGACGCGCTCGCCGCCGGCGCGGCCGTCGCCGGCTTCACGGCCGGCGGCCGCTACGTCGTCGACCCGGCCGGCGGCGCCAGCCCGCCGTCGCGGTAGGCGCGGGCGACGAGGCGGACGAACCCGGCGACGGCGTCCTCGGCCTCGGAGAACGGGCCCGGCCGGTAGCCGGGCGACGCCACCCCCCGCTGCACGCCCTCGCAGGCGGCCCAGTCCTGCCGGTTGGTGAGGTCCCAGAAGTCGACGGCCCAGGCCGGGTCGAAGCCGGGGCGGGCGGCGGTGGCCGGGGCGACCAGCCACTCGCACTCGACCGCCGTCGTGCCCGCCGCCAGCGGCTCCAGCCGGTGGCTCATCACGTAGTCCGGGTGGACGCTGAGCAGCAGGTTCGGGAACAGCTGGACGTACAGCACCGTCCGCCGCTCGCGCTCGCCGAGGCCGGGCAGCGGCTCCCCGCCGCTGCGGCCGTCGAGCGACATCGTCTCGACCCCGTCGGCGAGGGCCATCGTCCCGCCGAACCACCGGCCGGGGCGGTCGAGGTTGGCACCGCTCGCCGGCGGGCTCACCCGGCACAGCTCGGGGTGGATCGACGGGCAGTGGTAGCACTCGTGGAAGTTCTCGACCGGGAGCTTCCAGTTGGCGGCGACCACGTACTCGTGGGCGGCGACGACGGTCAGCCCGGCGCAACCGTACGGGGCCACCAGCCCGTCGAGGTCGCCCACGTGGTCGGCGAGCGGCGGGGCCCCGCCCGACAGGTCGACCATCGCCCAGCCGTGCCACTCCTCGGCCCGGACGGGCACGAGGCCGTGGTCGGCCGGGTCGAAGCCGGCCGGCGGCCGGAACCGGGGGGTCGAGCGCAGCCGGCCCTCGGGGTCGTAGGCCCAGGCGTGGTACGGGCAGGAGATCGGGCCCCTGGCCACCGTCGCGCCGCAGGCCAGCAGCTCAGAGCCCCGGTGGCGGCAGACGTTGTGGAAGGCCCGCAGGCGCCCGTCGCCGCCCCGCACGAGCAGCAGCGCTCGGCCGGCGACCCGGACGGCCCGGCGGGCGCCGGGGGCCACGAGGCCGGCCGCCCGGCCGGCGCACGCCCACGTCGCCGCGAAGAGGTGGGCCCGCTCCCACTCGAGCACGGCCGGGTCGAGGTAGGCGGCCGCCGGGAGCATCCGGCCCGTGCCCGCCGGGTCGAGCACGGCGTCGAGCTCCGCGGCCGGGATCGGCGCCACACTGAACACGTCAGGAGTGTACGAGGCGACGTGATTTGGGTCTTGGCAGCGAGGAATCTGAGGAATATCGTCCAGTGGCCGGGGTGGCGGAAGGGAAGACGCGTCCGCCTTTGCGGATGGGTTATGAAGCCCGTGGGGGTTCGAGTCCCCCACCCGGCACGGTGACGACGGGAACCCGTCGCCGGCGCTCCACCGGCGCGCGAGTTCCCGGCCAGCCCAAGAACATTGCGCAAGGTGTGCAGGTCAGAACGTTGCGCAGGGGGTGCAATCCAGGGGGCGGTGCGGACGTAGGGACAATAGGTCCCGGCCGGCCATCTTCAATCGCGTCCCCGAACCGCACGAAATAAGATCCTCGTCCCCGAAGGGATTCTTTCGTATACTGAGTCCCAACGCCGTGGGGGATGAGGGAAATCGGAGGGCACATGGCGGAACGACAGGGCATGGCCGTCGTCGGGGAGCTCGCCGCCGTGGCGGACCGATCGCTGCAGGCCAGCACGTTCTTCGCCGGGTTGCGGGCCGGCGACCACGACCTCGAGCGGGTCCGCGGGGTGTTCGGCCAGTACTACCTGTGGCGGAACGGCTTCCATCGGTGGTTCGGGGTCTGCATCGTGCGCAGTCCGGCGTTCGGGACCGGGGTCGACACCGCCTACATCCTGAGCGAGCTGACCGAGCACATCGACCAGGAGATCGCCGGCGACCACCACGCCATGTGCCGCACGTTCCTCGAGGCGCTCGGCGTCGACGCCGACGCCGTCCGCCCCCTCGCCGTCACCGACGCCTACTGCCGGTCGTTCCCCACCCGCTACCTCGACCCGGCGCGCACCGGCGAGGAGGCCCTCGCCGCCCTGGCCGGGCGCGAGCTCGTCGCCCCCGCCAGGAACCGGCTGATCGTCGACGCCCTGTCGGGCCACTACGGGGTGACGGCCGGCCTCGACTTCTTCGACCTGCACGAGGACCTCGAGGCCGAGCACTTCGAGGCGCTGTGGGAGGCGCTGACCAGGACGCGGTCGGTCGACCCCAACGTCCTGTACGAGGCGGCGAGCACCGAGATCGTCGACCACGTCCGGTTCTGGGACGACGTGTTCGCCGCGGTGGCCGCCCCCAGGTGGGCGATGGCCGGCGTCGCCGGCCGGTGAGGGGGGATGGCATGGCGATGGTGGACGCGCCCCGCCTGGCGAGCGCGGAAGCACTCGACGAGTGGGGGGCGCTGAGCGACCGGGAGCGGGAGGCCCTGCTCGACCTGCTGGAGGAACGGGTGGTCATCCCCCGTCCGCTCCAGCTCTACGTCGGCGAGCACAGCTTCGACAACGCGGGGGACGTGGCGGCCATCGACGCCTGCCGCGGCGTGGAGCCGGCGGTCTGGCCCTACGAGCACCTCGTGCTGCTCACGACCCTGTGGCTCTGGGAGGAGAGCAGGATCGCGGTCAGCGAGCTGAACCAGTCCGACCTGAGCTTCGGCCTCCTCACCGAGTTCTTCACGGCCAAGTTCGACCGGTACGCCGAGCTGAGCGGCCAGCCCGGCCTGCCCAGGCCCGAGTCGCTGTTCGCGCTGGCGAGGGCGCTGCCCCGCCTGCGCGAGGCGGTGGAGCGGGCCCACGTGCGGTGCGTGCGCATCGACGGCGCCACCTGGGAGCGCCGGGAGTGGTTCCTGCCGAAGGCGGAGGTGCCGGGCGACGACGTGCCCGCCGGCCTCGCCGCCTTCCTCGCCGACCACACCGGCGTGCCCTTCCCCGACGCCGGCGACCACCGGGCCCGGTTCTCGGCCTTCACCGAGGCGCTGGTCGCCGCCGGGGTCAACCCGGCCGAGGCCATGGTCGGCCTGGCCGAGTACGGCGTGCGGGACGAGCGGCTCGACGGCGACTACGCCATCGTCACCTGCGCCCGCGGCCCCCACATGGACGAGCCCTGGCGGATCGAGCTGTCCGACGTGCTCTCCTACACGGCCATCCGCCCGGGGTTCGACCCGAAGGCCCGGCGCATCCGGCTCACCGACCCGCAGATCCGCAACGCCATCGCGCAGCGCATGCGGTACAACGTCGTCTGCCGGGTGAGGAACTACAGCCCCCGCCGCGAGGAGCGGATGGAGGCCCAGGCCTTCCAGCACCCCGACCTCGCGGTGATGGAGGACGGCCACCACAACGGCCACAAGGCCAACGGCGTCCGCTTCGTGACCCGGGCGCCGCTCGTGCTCGAGCTGCCGGTGGGCGGCGAGGTGCGGACGTTCAAGGGCCTCGCCGACTTCCGGCTGAACCGGGCCACCCACGACGACCACCGGGCCTTCACCCCGGCCGAGCTCCGGGTCGTGATCGCCTACAGCTGGTGGCTCAAGGCCATCTTCGAGACGGCGTACGGGCTCGGCGTGGAGCTCGACCCGACGTACGGCTCGAAGCTGACGTTCTACGAGGATCGCGACGGCGCCGACCTGGCGGGCGAGCGGGCCCGCCTGGCTCGGTGAGCGCGGTGCCCCAAGGAGCGGCCGCCGCCGACGGCACGGTCGACGCCGACCTCGACACCGTCGCCTTCGTCCCGGTCGCCGCCCTCGACGACCTGCCCGACCACGGCATGGTCGCCGCCACCGCCGGCCGGCACCAGCTCCTGCTGTGCCGGCTCGGCGACGACGTGTTCGCCGTCGCCGCCACCTGCACCCACCTCGGCGCGCCCCTCCTCGAGGGCCGCCTCGAGGGCGGCCTCGTGCGGTGCCCGTGGCACGGCGTCCGCTTCGACGTCCGCACCGGCGCCCGGGTCACCGTCCCGTCGTGCGCCGACCTCCGCACCCACCCGGCGGAGGTGCGAGACGGCACCGTCTGGGTGGGCGTGGTGAACGGCTGAGGAGGGGTCATGCCGTACGTGATCACCGAGCCCTGCGTCGGCTGCAAGGACGGGTCCTGCGTCGACGTCTGCCCGGTCGACTGCATCCAGGGCGGCGAGGACGACCCGCAGCTCTACATCGACCCGGTCGTGTGCGTGGACTGCGCGGCGTGCACGTCGGCCTGCCCGGTCGAGGCCATCTACGAGGACCGCAAGGTGCCGGAGCGCTGGAAGGACTACATCCGCGTCAACGCGGACTGGTACGCGGCGCAGGAGGTGGGCTGAGCGCGGACGCCCGCGCCACCCCCGCGGGCGCGGGCGCGGGCCCCTCCTTCGCCGCGCTCCTGGCCGAGTGGACGGTCGCCAACGTCGGCCAGTGGGCCGTCGTCGCCACCCTGTCGCTGTACCTGCTCGACGTGCTCGGGCTGCCGTCCGGGCAGGCGGCGTCGCTGCTGCTGTTCGCGTCGCTGGCCTTCCGCCTGACCCGGTTCTTCCTCGCCCCGGTGCTCGACCGCCTGCCGGCCAGGACGGCGCTGCTCACCTCCGTCGCCCTCACCGCCGCCGGCTACCTGGGGCTGGCCGCCACGTCGGGCCCGCTCCCCCTGCTCGTGCTGCTGCCGGTGATCGGCGCCGGGTACGGCACGAACTCGCTGATCGTCAAGGCGCTGGCCGCCGAGGGCCGGGCCGGCAGCGACGGCGCGCTGCTGCGCTACGCCTCGATCAACACCGGCCTGAACGTGGCCGCGGCCGTCGGCCCGTGGCTCGGGAACCTGCTGTTCTTCCACACGAGCCCGCGCCACGTGTTCCTCATGGCCGCGGCGACCTCGGCCGCCGCCGGGCTGCTCTCGCTGCGCCAGCCGGCGACGGCCTGGCGGCGGTCGGGCGACGTGACCTGGCTGGCCGGGCTGCGGGCCAGCGTCGCCAACCGCGAGCTGCGGGACGCGGCGCTGCTCCTCGCCATGGGCTTCTTCCTGTACTCCCAGCTGTTCGCCACCCTGCCCGTCGTCACGAAGGACCTGCTCGGCACGCCCGACCTGCTGGGCACGTTCTTCGCCGCCAACGCCGTGATCGTGATCTGCCTCCAGGTCCCGGTGAGCCGCCTGTCGCTGCGGCGCGGGCTCGGGCACCGCCAGCTGATCCCGGCCGGCTACGTGCTCTACGCCGCCGGGTTCGCCCTGCTGTGGGCCGTGCCCGAGTGGCAGGCCGCCTACCCGGCAGTGGCGCTGTGGACCCTGGGCGAGATGGTGCTGGTGCCGTCCGTCGACGCCATGGTGGCCGCGTCCGTGCCCCGGGAGCTGCGGCTGATCGGCTTCGCCCTGACCGCCGTGGCCATGGCCGTCGGCGAGGGGGCCGGCTCGTTCTTCGGCGTGTCCCTCGCCGGGCGGCTCGACGGGTCCGGCGACCTGCGCCACCTGTACGCCGTGTTCGCGGTCGTCGCCCTGCTGGCCCTGGGCGTGGCCGCCGCCACCCGGCGCCCCCGATCCGAACCGACCGACGAGGAGGCCGACGGTGACCGTCATCGATCTCGGGCCGCTGCTCGCTGACGACGACGAGGCCCGCCACGTGCTGGGCCTCGAGGCCGAGACGCCGGGCGACTACGCCGCGCTCGTCGCCGTCGCCGTCCGCTACCGGGAGGGGCGCTGGGTGCCGTTCCTCCGGCCGTTCGGCTCCCGCCTGCCCGACGTCGGCTTCCCGTCCGAGCCCGTGCACCGCCACGTGGCCGACGGCGACCTGTTCTCGACCGAGGAGTTCCACCGCTTCCAGGTGCTCTGGTACCGCTGGCACGCGCCGAGGGACGTCGTCCCGCCGATGCGCTGGTACCTCACGGCCGCCTGGCCGAGCACCGAGGCGCCGGCCAGCCTCGCCGCCGACGTCGACCTCTGCATGGAGCAGCTGGCCGCCCGCCGGCCGAACCGCCGGGCCGAGCTGCTGACCGAGGTGCTGAAGCTCCCGCGCGACGCCGGCCTCGTCGCCGGGTGGGGCGACCCCCGCTGGGCCGTCCCGGCGATCCTCCACGCCGGGCTGACGGGCCGCCCGTTCCTGTGGTTCGACACGCCCGAGGAGCTGGTCGAGGCGGTGGACTGCGACGTCGACGACGTGACCGTCGCCGTCCCCCTGCCCGAGCTCGACCTGCCGCTCGTGCACGGGCTGCTCCGGGCCCGGTCGTTCCGGGTCGGGCTGCCGAGGGTCGGCGAGGTCGACCTGTGCTCGCGGCCGCTGTCGTTCCTCGCCGCCCGCACGGTCGAGGTGCTGAGCCGGGTGGTGGCCCGCCACCAGCTCTACGACGGCGTGCCCGTCCGCGACGCGACCTGGCTGTTCACCGGCGAGCAGCCCGGCCACGAGGTCGACCCCGACGTCACCTACCTGTCCCGCGAGGAGGCCACCGCCGCCCACCTGGAGCTGGCCGGGGACGCCGACCTGCTCGTGCTGTCCGGCCACAGCCGCGAGGACCTGTTCCACGTGGGCGGCGACGCCCTGTGCGGCCGCTCGGTCGACGCCGACACGCCGTCGGCCGGCCCGCTGCCGGCCTGCGCCACCGACGGCCGGTGCGTGAAGGACGGCGAGGTGCTCCCCGTCCGCCGGCTCGGGGCCAAGGTCATGCTCGTGCACGGCTGCAACGTGCTGCGCCTCGGCGGCGGGTCGTTCGCCCCGGAGTTCACGATCGCGTTCAGCGCGCTGGAGGGCCGGTGCAACGCCGTCGTCGCCAGCCGCCGCACCCGGTTCGGCCACACCGAGGAGCAGGTCCTGCTCCACCAGCTGCTGCGGACGGGCCGGACGCTCGGCGAGGCCGTCCGCCTGGTCAACAACACGCTGCCGTTCACCGGCCCCGAGAGCCCGGACTACCTCGTCCTCGGCGAGGGCGGGTGGGCGCCCTACCCGGGGGTGGACGGGTCGGCCGACGTGGTCGTGGACCGGGAGGGCGACGGCTGGCGGGTGACGGCGACGGCCGTCGACACGCCGGTGCTGGAGGTGGTGCTCCTGAACGTCACCGACGAGGTCTGGGTCCGGCCCGACGGCGACCGGGAGGCGTGGCGGGACGTCTACGCCGCGCTCGCCCCCGAGCCCGACGGCTCGGCGCGGCTGCTCGTGTTCGGCTGGCGGCGCCTCGTCGCCGACCGGCTGTCGTTCGTCGTCGGCTCGGGCACGCCGTCGTCCGACGCGGTCGCCGCGCTGGTCGGCGCGGCCCGCTCCGCCCCCTACCGCCGCCTGCTCCGGGGCACGTCGCCCCGCTTCGACAACCAGGAGCGGGAGCTGCGGTCGCTGTCGACGGCCGTCGCCAGGGAGCTGACCGAGGCTCGGCGGCGGCCCCTCGCCGTGCTCGACCTGGAGGAGCGGGCCGCCGCGGCCACCGACCTGCTGGCGAGGATGGACGAGGCCGTGTGCTCGTCGCTGCTCGACCGCATCGGCGCCGGCGCGTTCGTGTGGCTGGAGCAGTGCACGGAGGTCGACGGGACGTTCCGGGTCGAGGAGCACCTCCCCGCCGGCACGTGCCCGTACTGCGGGGCCGTGGTCGTCCGCAAGGCCATCCGCCACCTGTTCGACCCGGCCGTGGCCCGGGACTTCGGGCTGTGCCAGACGTGCGGGAACGTGTGGGATGCGCCCCTGGGCGGGATCCGGCCCGAGCTGGCCGGCGATCCCGTGCTGCGCCGGGGCACGGTGGCCGCCCAGCAGGTGGTCGTCCGCAACCCGTTCGACCGCGCCGTGCGCGGGTTCACCGGCTTCCGCCTCTACCAGGCCGACCGCCACGGCGTGGTCGTGCGGCCGGGCGTGGCCGAGGTGACGGTGCCGGCGAGGGGCGTGGTCACCGTCGGCTTCGAGATCGAGGTGGGCACGTCCGTGCCGGCCCACATGGAGTTCCTGCGGGGCTTCTGGGCGAGCGAGCTGGACGTCGCCGTGTTCCAGCGCAACGTCTGGGTGGTGCCCTGAGGTGGTGGCCGACCTGGCCGACGCCGCGCCCGCCTGGGACGCGCTCGGCCCGCCCCCCAGCTTCTACCTGGACGGGCGCTGGATGGCGGCCATGTCGTCGACGGTGAGCGATCGGCCGATGGTGGCGCTGGCCGCGGGGGACGGCGGCCGTCCGCTCGCCGGGTTCCCCGTCCACGTCCAGACGGCGTCGTCCTACCGGCTCTACGACCCGTGGCGGGCGCTCGGCCACCCGTCGCCCCGCTACCCGGTGGTGACGTCGGTGGCGCCGGGGTTCGAGGCCGGCGTCCGGTGGGCGGACGGGCTCGACGGCGCCGCCGCGGCGGCCGCCCTCGACCGGGCGCTCGACGAGGCCGAGGCCTTCGCCGCCGACGCCGGGGCGCCGGCCGCCGCCTTCCTGTACGCGCCGGAGGGCGCCGACCCCGTGCTCGAGGCGGCGCTCGCCGGGCGGGGCTACGAGGCCGCCGAGGTCGGCGCCGACGCCCGCCTCACGCTCCGGTGGGACGACCTCGACGCCTACGTCGCCGACCGGCCGAAGAAGCGCAGGGACACGCTCCGCAACGAGATCAGGCGGTTCCGGGAGTCCGGCATCGAGGTCGAGGCCGGCGGCGTGGAGGCGCTGACCGACGACCTGGCCCCGCTGCACGCCGGCTGGCGGGCCAAGCACGGCAGCACGGTCACCGTCGACGACCTGCTGGCCCAGTACGCGGCCGTGCGGGCCCACGTGGGGCCGGCCATGCGCATGTTCGTCGCCCGCCGGGACGGCCGCCCGGTCGCCTTCTCGCAGTTCTACGAGCACGACGGCGTGCTGTACTCCCGGGCCGCCGGCTTCGACTACGACGCCACCGAGGGCACCTTCGCCTACTTCAACCTGCTCTTCTACGAGCCGGTCGGGTGGGCCATCGGCCGGGGCATCCGCGAGGTCCGCTACTCGATGGGCTCGCCCGAGGCCAAGGTGGCCAGGGGCTGCCACCTGGTCCCGCTGCTGGCCCACGTCCGCCTCCTCGGGGAGGGCCGGCCGTGACCGGGCGGCCGTTCGTGCTGCCGCTCATCCCGCCGAACCTCACCGGCGACCTCCACCTCGGCCACGCGCTGATGGCCACCGTGCAGGACGCGGTCGTGCGCTCGGTCCGCCAGTCCGGCCGGGAGGCCGTGTTCGTCCCGGGCGTGGACCACGCCGGCATCGGCATGTACGCGCTGGTGCGGGCCGACACGGCGTTCCTGCCCGACCGGCCGATCGAGGAGCGCCTGGCCGCCTGGGCCGCCCACCACCGGGACGTGATCGGCCGGCAGTTCCGCTCGCTGCTGCTGGCCTGCGACTGGAACCTCGAGGTGTACACGCTCGACCCCGGCTACGTGGACCTCGTCCACTGGGCCTTCCGCACTCTGGCCGAGCGCGGCCTCGTCCACCGGGGCCACCGCCTCGTCCACCGGTGCCCGTCGTGCGCCACGGCCCTGTCGGACATGGAGTGCGAGGTGCGGGAGGCGCCCCGCCCGGTCGCCGTCGTGCCCGTGCGGGTCGGCGCCCGGCTCGTGCTCGTCGAGACGCCCGAGCCCGAGCGGCTCGACGGCGCGGTGGCGCTGGCCCTGCCCGGCGGCCCGGCGGCGGCCGGTGTGGCCACGGTGGCGGCGCCGGCCGGCGGCGACCCCCTGCCGGTCGTCGACGGCCCCCGCCCGGCGTTCGTCGCCGGGCCGGTCGAGGCGGCGTCGACCGAGGACCGGGAGCGGCGCCGCCGGGAGGCGGTCGAGCGGCTGCGGCTGCGCACGACCGTCCGGCCCGTGCCCGTCCTCACCTGCGGGCGCTGCGGCACCGAGGTGGTCGAGCAGGCCAGCCGGCAGTGGTTCGTGCGGATGGGCCCGCTGGTGGCGCCCGTGCTCGACGCCGTGCGGTCCGGCGAGGTGCGGATCACGCCCGAGCCGGTGCGGCGCCAGGCGATCGACTGGCTGGCGAAGGCGCAGGACTGGTGCGTCTCCCGCCAGATCCCCTGGGGCCAGGTGATCCCCGCCCGGCGGTGCACGGCCGGGGCGTGCGACGGGTTCACGGTCGACGGCGACGGGCCGTGCCCGGCCTGCGGCGCGCCGACCGAGCCGGAGACCGACGTGTTCGACACGTGGTTCAGCTCGTCGCTGTGGCCGCTCGGGACGGCCGGCTGGCCCGACGAGGCGGCCCTGGCCCGCCGCTACCCGGCCGACCTCATGACCTCGGGGCGGGACATCCTGTTCTTCCTGTTCGTGCGGCTGCTGGCCCTCGGCCGGGAGCTGACCGGGCGGTTCCCGGTCGCCGCCTGCCACTTCCACGGCCTCGTCCGCGACGCCCACGGGCAGAAGATGAGCAAGTCGAGGGGCAACACGGTGACCGTCGACGCGGCCGTCGCCGAGCACGGCGCCGACGTCGTGCGCCTGGCCCTGCTGTCGGGCTGCCACGAGGCCGACGACCTGCGGGCCGCGCCGGAGCTGTTCGCCAGGGCGGCCAGGGTCCGGGCCCCGTTCGCCGACCTGGCCGGGCTCGGCGCCGGCGCCGCCGGGGAGGGCGGGGCGGCCGGGGCCGCCGCCGACGGGCTCGACCACTGGTGCGCGGCCCGGGCCGAGGCCGCCGTCGAAGACGTGCGGGCCGCGCTGGCCGAGGTGCGGGTGGCCGCCGCCGCGGCCGCCGTCGACGCGTTCGCCACCGGGCCGCTGGCCCGCTACGTCGCCACCCGGCGGCGGGCGGGCGCGCCGGCCCACCCCGCCGTGGTCGCCGCCGCCGCCCGGGTGGCCGAGCCCGTCCTGCCCGGCGTGGCCGCCGACCTGCGGGCCGCGGCCGGCGGCGACGGCGACGGCTGGCGGCCCGACCCGATCACCGCGGCAGCCGCCGGCGCGGCGATCGGGGCCGTCGAGGAGCTCGAGGCGCTGCGGGGGGCGGTCGGCGTGCCGGCGGGGACGCCGGTGCCGGTCGAGCTGGGCGGCCGGGCCGCGGCCGTGGCCGGCGAGGCCTGGGTGCGGTCCTGCTCCCGGCTGGCCGTCGACCCGGGGGCGGCACCGGCCGGGGTGCCGTGGCGCCCGCCGGGCCGGCCCGAGGTCACGCTGTGGCTGCCGTCGAGGGCGGCGCCCCGGCTGCGGCGGGAGGCGGCCCGCCGCCTGCGCGCCGCGTCCGACCGGCGCCGGGCCCTGACCGCCCGCCTGGCCGAGGCCGAGTCGGGCGGCGCCACCGCCGCGGCCGCCCGCCTCGCGCCCCAGCTGGCCGCGGTGACGGCCAGGATCCGCGTGCTCCGGCAGAACGCGGCGGCCGCGGCGGACGCCGACGACGACGTGCCGGCGCCGGCCTAGCGGGACGGGGCGGGCGCGGCCTTGGCCGAGATGGCCCAGTCGAGGTAGTCGCCGGGCAGGCGGCGCAGGCCCTCGACGGTCGGCGTGTCGGGCAGGTCGGCCAGGGCGGCGGTGGCCGCCTCGTTGAACTCCCTGGCGATGTCGAGGGCTCGGTCCACGTTGCCGTCGGAGCGCACGGCGTCCATCACGCCGTCCAGGCGGGCGGCGTCGCCCGCCGCGCCGGCCAGCTCGGCCCGCAGCGCGGCGCCGTTCGGCCCCTGGAGGGCGAAGATCACCGGCAGGGTGTAGACGCCCTCGCGCACGTCGTTGCCGACCGGCTTGCCCATGAGGTCGGGCGTGGACACCAGGTCGAGCACGTCGTCGACGATCTGGAAGGCCATACCGAAGGCGTCGCCGAAGGTGACGAGCGCCTTCACCGCGTCGTCCGGCGCCCTGGCCGACAGCGCGCCGATGTGGCACGACGACCGCAGCAGGGCGGCGGTCTTGCCCCGCACGGCCCGCAGCAGGTCGTCCGCGGTGCGGTCGAGGTTGCCGACGTCGCGGAGCTCCCTCGTCTGGCCGTCGCACAGGTCGGAGATGGCCTGGGCCAGGACCTGGGCGACCTCCTTCGAGATCTGGGCGGCCTCGACGCCGGCCCTCGCCAGCAGGAAGTCGCCGACCAGCACGGCCGTGTTCAGGCCCTCGGTGGCGTTGACGGTCGGCACGCCCCTGCGCTGGGTGGCGTGGTCCATGATGTCGTCGTGCACCAGTGACCCGACGTGCACGAGCTCGACCGACACGGCGCCCCGCACGACGTCGTCCGCCCAGCGGCCCGGGTCGCCGAGCGACGCCGCCGCCCTGGCCAGCACCGGCCGCAGCCGCTTCCCGCCGCCCTGCAGCACGCGCAGCCCGGGCTCGACGAGCATCCCGTTGTCGATGCCCACGGCCTCCGCCAGCCCCGCCTCGACCTCGCCCAGCCACGCCCGGAGGTCGGGCACCGCCAGGAGCCTGGCCAGGTCATCCAGGTTCATCGGCGGTCACCGTAGTGGTGGGCGCCGACCGCCTGCGATTCGGCCACCGCCGCTCCGCGTCGACGCCGCCGCGTCTGGTACTCGGCGACCGCCGAGTACAGGTGCCAGGCCCGGAAGTCGGGCCACAGCGTGTCGGTGAACACCAGCTCCGCGTACGTCGCGTGCCACGGGAAGAAGTTCGACGTGCGGTGCTCGGCCGACGTGCGGACCACGAGGTCGAGGTCGGGCATGTCCGGCGCGTACATCCGGACGCGCAGGGCGTCCTCGGTCACCTCGTCGGGCGCCAGGCCGTCGGCCACCGCCGAGCGGACGGCGTCGACGATCTCGGCCCGGCCGCCGTAGTTGAAGGCCACGCAGAACTGGAGCCGGTCGCCGTGGCGCGTCACCTCCTCGGTCTCCACCAGCCACTCCTTGGACCGGTCGGGGATCTTGAGGTCGTCGAGGCGGCCGAGGAACCGGACGCGCACGCCCTTCTCGATCAGCTCGTCGCGGCGCTCCTTGCGCAGCAGCCACTCGTCGAAGCTCATCAGGAAGCCGACCTCGTCGGGCTCCCTCGTCCAGTTCTCGGTGGAGAAGGCGTAGACGGACAGCCAGGGGATGCCGAGGTAGAGGGCGGCGTCGACGGTGGACGCCACCGCCTCCTCGGCGGCCGCGTGCCCGCGGGTGCGGGACCAGTCCCGCATCAGGGCCCACCGCCCGTTGCCGTCCATGATGCAGCCGACGTGGGCGGGGATCTCGCCGGTGCGCACCACCTCCAGCTCCGACGCCTCGATGATCCGCATGTCCCGACGCTACCGACCGCGCCGGGACGGCCGGCCGGTCAGCCGGCGGCGTCCTCGTAGGCGGGGAAGGCGGCGGCGACGGTGGCGGCCAGCGAGGTGACCGCCTCGGGCGCCAGCGGGCCGGGCCGGCCCACGAGCTGGGCGGTGGCCGTCGGCCAGGCCACGTGCACCTGGCCGAGCACGAAGGGCCGGGCGAACAGCCCCCACTCGGCGTCGACGAAGCACAGCACGGGCACGACCGGCACCGACCCGACGTCGCGGTGGGCGGCCAGCGCCCGCTTGACGGCGTCGGCCTGGCGGATGGCGGCGGCCACCTCCTTCGAGCACTCACGGCGACCGACGTAGAGGCGGACGTCGCGGCGGAACCAGCCGCCGATGTCCCGGCGGGCGACCTGGCCGGCGTAGCGCTTGGCGTCGATCACGTACACGCCGGACGGGCCGACGGCCAGGTGGTCGAGGTTGGACCGGCTCCTCGGCACCCGGCGGTCGTGGAGGACGACGACCCCCGCCTGGCCGAGGCCCTCGAGGCGGGCCGCCACCTTGCGCTCGCCCTCGGCCCCCTTCGCCCAGGCCGTCGTGGTCGCCGGCTCCTCGGTGAAGGCGAGGAGCATGCCGCCGAGGTGCGGGTGGGCCGTCCTGACCCGCTGCTCGCGGTCGGCCCGCCGGCGCTCGTACTCGCGCTGGGCCGACCCGCCCGGCGTCCCCCGCCCGCCCTCGATGCCATCGTCGGTGGCAGCGGGCGCGGGCGAGGGCAGGATCGACGCCAGCGGGCCGGCGGCCGGCTTGCAGGCCGTGCAGGTCGTGGAGCGGGCGTCCGGGTCCCACCAGGCCGGGGTGCCCGCGTCCATGGCGCGGCCGCAGCCGGCGCACCGGCCGCCCCGCCGCAGCGTGATCATCCGCCGATCGGCCGCCATGCAGCAACCGTCGGTCGGCGACCACTCTTCGTGAGCAGTTTCGACCGATCAGAGCATGGCCAGGCGCTCCAGCGGGAACGGCGGCTGGGCCAGCGGGCGCAGGGCCAGCCGCACGAGCAGGAGCGGGTTGTCGTCCCCCGCGATCCGGTTCAGGTGGACCTCGTCGCACCCGGTGCAGCGGTGGACGAGGACCCACTCGCCGTCCCCCCGGACGGAGATGGCGATCGGCTCCATGGACGAGCCGCAGTCGGCGTCCCGGTCGCCCGGGGTGTCGTCGTCGACGTGGCGGCTCCACAGGCACGAGGGGCAGTGGTTGCGATGGGCGGTGCCGGGGGCGTCGAGCGGCACGTCGAGGCCGCAGTGCCGGCACCGGAACGAGCCCGACCGGCGAGGGCGGGCGCGACGGTGGTCGCGGGACAAGGGTGGTCCTCCAGGGAGACGGGCCGGGCGGTCGGGGCGGCGTCGCGCCCGGGCCCTGGCCCGCGTCAGGCGGTGCCGGAACCCCCGGTGGGGCGCGACGCGATGCCCACGGCGGACGTCGTCATCGGGCACCTCCCCCCGGGTCGCTCGGACCGCCTCCCTGGCGGCGGCGACAGGACAGCACGCCAGGGCCCGGCCGGCAATCGAATTTCGCGAGGCGGGCCGCTCGCGCGACGCTCGGCCCGTGGCGCCCACCCTCGACGACGACCTCGTGCTGCGCGCCATGACCCCGGCCGACGTCGGCCAGGTGGCGGCGCTCCTCGCGGCGCGCGGCGAGCCGGCCGACGGCGTGGACCTCGAGCTCGTGGCCGCCGACCCCGACGCCGGGCCCGAGGCCGTCGGGGTCGTGGTCGACGGCGACCGGGTCGTGTCGACGGTGACCCTGCTCGACGAGACGCTCGTCCTCGACGGCGTCGCCGTCCCGGCCGGGCAGGTGGAGCTCGTCGCCACCGACCCCGCCTACGAGGGCCGGGGCCTCGTCCGGGCGCTCATGCGGTGGGCCCACGAGCGGTCCCGCCGGCGGGGCCACCTGGCCCAGGTGATGATCGGGATCCCGTTCTTCTACCGGCAGTTCGGCTACGCCTACACGGTCCCGATGGGCCACTGGCGGCGCCTGCTGGCCACGCCGGACGGGCCGGCGGACGTCACCGTGCGGCCGGCCACGGCGGCCGACATCCCGGCCATGCACGCCCTCCAGGCGGCCGAGCAGCGGCCCTTCCGCCTGTCGATGCCCCACTCCCCGCCCTGCTGGCGCTGGCTCGTCGCCAGGGACGGCACCCAGCAGTGGGTGGCCGAGCGGGACGGGGCGGTGGTGGCGACGGCCCGCACGACGCCGCCGGCCGAGGGCGTGGTCGTCGGCGAGCTGGCGGCGAGCGACCCGGCCGCCGCCCTCGCCCTGGTCGGCGCCTGCCGGCGGACGACCGACGCCGACGTCCACGTGCAGGAGCGGCCCGGGACGGTCGGCGGCGACGCCGTCGAGCCCCTGCTGGCGCCGGCCGCCGGCCGGCCCGAGTGGTACTACGCCAGGGTCGCCGACCTGGCCGCCCTCCTCGCCCACCTCGCGCCCGTCCTCCACGCCCGCCTGGCCGCCGCCGGCCTCGCCGACCGCCGCCACGACGTGCTCCTGTCGACCTACCGCTCGCACCTCCGGTTCGTGATCGGCCCCGACGGCGTGTCCGAGCCGGTCGTGGGCGGGCCGCTCCAGGCCCCGGTGGCGGCGGGCGGGTCGGGCGTGCCCCCCGACGCCGTCGCCCCGCTCGTCCTCGGCCCGTACGGGGCCGCCGGCCTCGGGGAGCGCCTGCCGGACTGCAACCTCGGCCGGCAGCGCGACCTGATGGCGGCCCTGTTCCCGCCGCTCACCGCCGACCTGCTGACCTTCTACCTCCCCGCCTGACCGCGTCCGGCGGGCGCTAGCCTCGACGGGTCGTGGGCGTGCTCGACCGGAACAACGTGCGCGTGTCGGGCCGGCGGGACGGGCAGCCGATGCTGTTCGCCCACGGGTTCGGGTGCGACCAGCAGATGTGGCGGTTCGTCGCCCCGGCCTTCGAGGACGACTTCCGGGTCGTCCTGTTCGACCACGTCGGGTCCGGCGGCTCGGACCTGTCCGCCTGGTCGCCGGAGCGGTACTCGTCGCTGCGGGGCTACGCCGACGACGTGCTCGAGATCTGCCGCGAGCTGGAGCTCGAGCGGGTGGTGTTCGTGGGCCACTCGGTGAGCGCCATGATCGGCGTCCTCGCCGCCGCCGCCGAGCCGGCCCGCTTCGACCGCCTCGTGCTCGTCGGCCCGTCGCCCCGCTACGTCGACGACGAGGGCTACGCCGGCGGCTTCACCAGCGAGGACATCGAGGGCCTGCTGGAGTCCCTCGACAGCAACTACCTCGGCTGGTCGAGCGCCATGGCCCCCGTCATCATGGGCAACCCCGACCGCCCCGAGCTCGGCGCCGAGCTGACCAACAGCTTCTGCCGCACGGACCCGGCCATCGCCCGCCACTTCGCCAGGGTGACGTTCCTGTCCGACAACCGGGACGACCTCGCCGCCGTGACGGTGCCGACCCTCGTCCTCCAGTGCTCCGACGACGTCATCGCCCCCGACGCCGTCGGCGCCTACGTGCACGAGCGGATCCCGGGCAGCCGGCTCGTCCACCTCGCCGCCACCGGGCACTGCCCGAACCTGAGCGCGCCGGAGGAGACCGTGGCGGCCATCCGCTCGTTCGTGTGATCGACCCCTGGGACGACGCGCCCTGCGGGTTCCTCACCACGTCCCTCGACGGGACGGTGCTCGCCGCCAACCGCCGCTTCCTCTCCTGGACCGGCCACCGGGCCGCCGACCTCGTCGGGCGGCGGCGCTTCCAGCAGCTGCTCGCCCCCGGCGACCGGATCTTCTACGAGACCCACTACGGCCCGCTGCTGCGCCTCCAGGGCGAGGTGCGGGAGATCGCGGTCGAGTTCGTTGCGGCCGACGGGCGCCGCCTGCCGGCCCTCGTCAGCGCCACCGTGCGGCGGGACGAGGGCGAGGCCGGCGTGGTGCTCACCGCCGTGTTCGAGGCCGCCGACCGGCGGGCCTACGAGCGCGAGCTGCTGGCCGCCCGCCGGCGGGCCGAGGCGTCCGAGGCGAGGGCCCGGCTGCTGGCCGAGACGCTCCAGGAGAGCCTGATCCCGCCGGCGCCGCCGGTCATCCCGTTCCTCGACGTGGGTGCCGCCTACCGCCCGGCCGGGCGGGGCGACGAGGTCGGCGGCGACTTCTACGACGTGTTCGAGACCGGCCGGGGCGACTGGGCCGTCGTGCTCGGCGACGTGTGCGGCAAGGGGGCGCGGGCGGCGGCGGTCACCGCGCTGGCCCGCCACACGGTGAGGGCGTCGGCCATGCGGGCCCGCCGACCCCGGCACGTGCTCGCCGCGCTCAACACGGCCCTCCTCGGCCAGGCCCCCGAGCGGTTCTGCACGGTCGTCTACGGGCGGGTGCGGGGCGCGCCCGGCGAGCGCGGGTGCCGGCTGACGGTGGCGAGCGGCGGCCACCCGCTGCCGCTGCGGACGTCGCCGACCCACGGCCCGGACCGCATCGGCCGGCCCGGCACGCTGCTCGGCGTGCTGGCCAGCCCGTCGCTACACGACACGACCGTCCGCCTCGTCCCCGGCGACTCGGTCACGTTCTTCACCGACGGGGTGACCGAGGCCAGGACGGGCGGCCGCGGCCGCTTCTACGGCGAGGAGCGGCTCCGCGACCTGCTCGCCGCCCACCGGGAGGAGGACGCCGCCACGACGGCCGCCGCCGTCGTGCACGACGTGCTGTCGGCCCAGGACGGGGTGGCGAGCGACGACGTCGCCGTCGTCGTCCTCCGCGTCCCGCCCGGCTGAGTCAGGCGTCCTCGCCGAAGCCGACGACCACCGGGGGCAGGGTCGGCTCGTCGGCGCCGCCGGCCCGCTCGCGGGTGACGGCGAACCCGTCGAAGGGCCCGTCGACCCGGAACTCGCTCACCCCCGGGTCGCGGCCGAGCACGCCCGCCGACACCTGCTCGTCGCCGACGAGGGCCCACAGCTGGTAGGTGGCGTCGCCGGGCAGGGCGGGCAGGTCGTCGTGGACGACGAAGCCGGTGCCGTCGGGCATCACGGCGACCGTCGTGGCCGCCGCGCCGTCCGGCGACGACAGGACGACGTGCTCGGCCCGCGGGTCGGTGAAGGCCCTGAGCGCCTGCTCGGCGAGGCTCACCCGGTCGAGGCGGCGGCCCTGGTCGACCACGACCACGCCGAGCACGACCACGGCGGCGGCCGCCACCGCGGCCACGGCGGCCACCACCCGGAAGGCGGCCGGGCGGCGGGACGCGAGGGAGATGGGCGCCGGGACCCGCAGGGCCGGGGGCGGCTCCTCCAGGGCGGCGGCGATGCGGTCCCAGACCCCGGGCGGGGCCGCCGCGCCCGTGTGGGCCAGCAGCGCAGCCGTCTCCCGGTGCTCGGCGACCTCGGCCCGGCAGCGCGGGCAGTCGACCAGGTGGCGCTCGACGGCCTCCCGCTCGGCGGGCTCCAGGGCGTCGAGGGCGTAGGCACCGACGAGGTCCTCGACCTCGGCGTGGTCGTCCCGCGTGCTCACGTCCCGATCACCCCCTCCTCGACGAGGCCGGCGCGGAGGCGCCGGAGCCCGGTCCTGATCCTGCTCTTCACGGTGCCCTCCGGGTCGCCCAGGATGGCCGCCACCTCCTGGTAGGTGTGCCCGCCGAAGTAGGCGAGCTCGATGGCGGCCCGCTCCTTCTCGGGCAGCCCGTCCACGGCCCGCCGCACCGACTCGCCGACGGCCAGGTCCCACACCTCGTGCTCGAGGTCGTAGCCGCCACCGGCCGTCCGGCGGGCGTCGCGCTCCTCACGGTCCCGCCGCGACCCCTCGGACCGCAGCAGGTCCACGCTGCGCCCGTGGCCCTGGGTGAGCAGCCACGAGCGCAGGCTCCCCCGGCCGGGGTCGAACCGGTCGGGGTCGTTCCAGAGGCGCAGGAACACCTCCTGCACGACCTCCTCGGCCAGCGCCCGGTCGCCGAGCAGGCGCCGGGCGAGGCCCAGCACGCTGCCGGCGTGGCGGCGGTAGGCCTCGGCCAGCGCCTCGTGGCGGAACCGGGCGATGGCGACGACGAGGGCGGCGTCGCTGGCCTGGTCGACGGGGTCGTCGGGCATGGTGAGGAGTGTTCGCAGCGGCGCCCACCGGCGGATGGTGGCGGTCGTCACCGGACGACGACCTGGCCCTCCATCCCGTCGTGGATGCGGCAGACGTAGGCGTAGCGCCCCGGCTCCTCGAACGTGAAGCCGAACGTGGCGCCGGGCCCGTCGAGGTCGCCGCCGAACGCCCCGGTGGTGCTGGTGACGCTGTGGAGGATGTCGTCCTCGTTGGTCCAGGTGACGGTCGTCCCGGCGTCGACCTCGACGGGGTCGGGGGCGAACCGGAACGTCCTGATCGTCGCCGCGGCCGCCCCGCCGTCGCCGCCGCCGTCGCCGGAGCAACCTCCGGCGACGGCGACGACGGCGACCACGACCCCGAGGATCGCGGCCCGCCGCATCAGAACTGCTCGGGGAACTGCTCGGCGAACGCGCCGGCCAGGGTGGCGGCGGTCATGGGCATGTGCCCGGCCGCCTCCCGCAGCAGCCCGAAGGCCGCAGGGTCACCGGCCACCTGGGCGTCGATGGCCGCCGTCAGCGACTGCACGTGCGGGGCCAGCTCGTCGGCGACCGCCTCCTTGGTCAGGTTCGGGTTGGCCGAGGCGAGGAACGCCCCGAAGTCCTCCCGGTACCCGTCCAGGTCGGCCATCGCCTGCTCGGCCGCCGCGTCGTCGCCACCGGCCCGGGCGGCCGTGTAGTCGACGAAGAACCCGATGTGGGCCCGCCACAGCGACAGGAACTGCTCGCCGGCCTCGTCGCCGTAGATCGAGCCGACGGCGTCGGCCAGGGCCTGGGAGTTGTCGTCCAGGGCGGCGGTCGCCGCCTCGGTCTCGGCCGAGTCCAGCCCGGACGTGATCGCCGTGCCGGTCGCCCCACCGGCCAGGTACACGTGCTCGGTCAGGAGGGCGGTGAGGCCGGCCCGCAGCTCGGCGGCGCCGGTCTGGGTGCCGGCCGCGCCCGTGGCCGTGGCGGTGTGGTCCTCGGCCTCGTGGGCGGTGGTGGTCGTGGTCTGCTCGGAGGCGGCGGACGGGCCGTCGCCGGCGTCGTCGCCGCACGCCGTGGCGAGCAGGCCGATGGCCAGCGCCGCCGCCGCCAGCCGGGGAACTCGGTGCGTCATCGGAGGGGCTCCTTCTCGGCCGGGGGTCGCTGGGGCGCGTGCCGCCGGCCGGATCGTCGGGGGTGCTCGGTCGGCGGGGGGACCGACCACCCCTGGTACGGAGCCCGGCGCCCGGCCGGATGACGGGACGGGTCAGCCGTCGGCGCGGCGGCGGGCGGCCCGCTCGGCCAGGGGGGCCAGGCGGTCGGCGATGGCCGGCGTCGCCGCGTAGCGGCCGGCGTCGAGGAAGGCGGCCTGGACGACCGCGGCGGACCGGTCGGTCGCCATGGCGTTGACGCCCATGGCCTCGAGGGCGCGGCGCCCCGGCTCGATGCGCACGACGGCCGTGCCCCGGTCCCGCAGGCAGCGCACCTCGCGCTCCAGGCGCCGGTGGGCGGCCCACCGCAGGGCGCCGTCGGCCGTCCTCGCCACCCCGCCGGCGGCCGACATCGGCGACACGACGACGACCACGTCGAGCTGCTCGTCGCGCAGCACGTCGGCGCTGGTCGGCGAGTGGACGCCGCCGTCGAAGTGGTCGACGCCGCCGATCCGCACGGTCCTGAACCAGCCGGGGATGGCGCACGAGGCGGCGACGGCCGCCCCGAGGGTGGCGGGCGGCGAGCCGGGCCGGCCGAACACGACGCGGCCGCCGTCGTCGCAGCGGGCGGCGCAGACCCAGAGGCCGTCGGGCCAGGCCGGCCCGGCCAGGTCGCCGAGCGCGCCGGTGCGGTCCGAGATGTCGACCCAGCCCCTCGGCAGCATGGTGGCCGCCACCACCGACGGGCGGAAGGCCCACGGCCGGCGGGCCAGCCGGGCCAGCAGCGCGGGCGACGGCGGCCGCCACGGGCGCAGCCACTCGCGGGGCCCGAAGCCGGGGAACCGCTGGTCGCGGGGCGGCCCGCCGATGCGGGCCAGCAGCAGCGACGTCTCGACCGACAGCGGGGCCTCGACGGCCCACCTCGCCAGGTCCTCGGCCGGCACGCCGAGCCGGAGCAGGCTGCCGGTCACCGAGCCCGCCGACGAGCCGACGATCACGTCGGCCGTGCGGGGGTCCCACCCGAGGTCGTGGGCCAGGGCGGCCAGCACCCCGGCGTGATAGGCCTGCCCCACGACGCCACCGGCGCCCAGGACGAGGCCGACACGTGCCATCGCCCCTTCCTACCTTCCCGGCGGGAAGGTAGTCGGGACGGTGCCCGTGAGACGGCATCCCTCCGTGCACGCCGACCGACCGGGGACACGATGACCGACGACGAGCTGCTGGTGGCGGCCGAGGCGCTGGGGGACGAGGCCGCTGCGGTCGCGGCCGACCTCGGCCTGTTCGCCCTGTGCGCCACCGTGGGCCGGCCGGTGCTCGTCGGCAGCGCCGCGCTCGGGCTCATGGTGCGGCGCGACCTCGACGTCACCGTGGTGTGCGAGCGCCTCGACGTCGGGGCGGTCTTCCTGCTCGGGCACCGGCTGGTGGGGTCGCCCCGGGTCCGCCAGGCCCGGTTCCGCAACGACACGGGCGACTGGAACGCCGACCCCGCCTACCCGGACGGGCTCTACTGGGGCGTCGAGTACCGGTCGCCCGCCGGCCACCCGTGGACCCTCGACGTCTGGTTCGTCGACGAGCCCGACCGCCAGCCCGACCTCGCCCACCTGCGGGACCTGCCGCCGCTGCTCACCGCCGAGGCCAGGGTGGCCGTCCTCCGGCTGAAGCACGCCTGGCACACGCGCCCCGAGTACGGGCGGACGGTGACCAGCTGGGACCTCTACGACGCCGTCCTCCACCACGGCGTGCGCACGCCGGACGGGCTCGCCGGCCACCTCGCCGGGCGCCCCGCCGGGTGACCTCAGGCGTCGAGGCCCAGGCGGGCCCGCACCTCCGGGCGGCGGAGGGGCGGGAGGGTCGGCGGGGGCTGGCGGCGGGGCGGCAGGTCGGCGAGCAGTCCGGCGGTGACCGAGGCGACCTCGCCGACGGCCCGCTCGAAGGCGGCGGCCGCCTCGCCGGTCGGCTTCTGCACGCCCGTGACCTTGCGCACGTACTGCCGGGCGGCGGCCTCGATCTCCGCCTCGGTGGCGGGCGGCTCGAGGCCCCGCAGGGTGGTGATGTTCCGGCACATGCCCCCGACGCTACGGCGCCGGCCAGAGGACGGGGAACAGCCGGTCGTCGGCCAGCGGCGCGCCGGGGGCCAGCGCCCCCTCCAGCTCGGGGTACGGCGGGCTGGTGCGGTGCGGCCGGGGCGCGTAGGTGACGTCGTCGCCGATGCAGCGCACGCCGAACACCCGCCGCAGCGCCGCCGACCCGGCCGCCCGGTGCAGGGTCAGCATGTGGAAGGCGACGGCGTCGCCCGGCTCCACGGCCCAGCCGACGACCGGGAAGCGATCGGGGTCGGCGGCCACGTCGGGCACCTCGGCCAGCGTGCCCTCGTCGAACACCATCGCCGTCCCCTCCACGAACGACCGCGGCAGGTACCACGTGCCCGCCGCGTGCGACCCGGCCACGAGCTCGAGGGTGGACTCGCGGGGCACGGGGTCGAGCGGCACCCAGAACGAGACGTTCCGCCGGCCGTCGATGCAGTAGTACGGCTGGTCCTGGTGGAGCGGGGTCGGCGTCGGCGTCCCCGCCTCCTTCACGAGCAGGTGGTCGTGGAACAGGCGGACCTCGGCCGAGCCGGTCAGCGCGGCGGCCACCGCGCCGAGGGGCGAGGCCCGCACGAACGCCTCGTACTCCGGGATGCGGTCCCAGTTGCGGAAGTCCTCGACGAACCGGCCCCGGCCGGGCTCGCCGGTGGCGATGCAGAGCGGGCCGGGCTCGGCCAGGTTGCGGTCCACGCCCCTCGCCAGCACGGCGAGCAGGTCGGCGTCGAACAGGCCGCGGAGGACGACGGCGCCGTCCCGCCGGTAGTCCTCGGCCGCGGCGGCCAGGTCCAGGGTCACAGGTCGACCTCGACGCCCACCCCGGCGGCGCGCGCCGCGGCGAGCACGAGGGCGGCGGCGGCCACGTCCTGGGCGGCCACGCCGACCGACTTGTAGAGCGTGATCTCCTCGGGCGACGTTCGGCCCGGGCGGGTGCCGGCGACGATCTCCCCGATCTCGGCGTGCACCTCGGCCCCGCCGGCCAGCTCGGTCGCCCCGGCCGGGGGCGGGGCCAGCGCGGCGGCCCTCGACTCGACGACGACGGTCGCCTCGGCGACGGTGGCGGCGTCCACCTCCCGGCCGCCGACGTTGTAGCCGACCGACGTGACGTGCACGCCGGGGGCCAGGTCCGGCCGGCGGACGACCGGTTCGGGCGAGTGGGTGGTGGCGCACACGACGTCGGCGCCCGCGCAGGCCTCGGCCCAGCTCGCCACGGGCACGACCTCGACCCCGAGCCGACCGGCCAGCTCGCCGGCGAGGGCCGCCGCCCGGCCGGCGTCCCGCCCCGCCACCCGCACCTGCCGGAACGACCGCACGCGGGTGACCGCGTCGGCGTGCGACCGGGCCTGCACGCCGGTGCCGAGGATGGCCAGCACGCCGGCGTCGGGGCGGGCCAGCAGGTCGACCGACAGCGCCGACCCGGCGGCCGTGCGGGCCGCGGTGATCGACGTGCCGTCGAGGAGGGCGGCCGGCTCCCCCGTCGCCGCGTCGAACACGACCACGACGGCCTGGTGGGTGGGCAGGGCCGTCCCCGCGTTGGTCGGGAACAGGGTGACGAGCTTCGCGGCCAGCCCGCCGAGGCTCGGCAGGTGGGCGGGCATGGCGGCGAGGATGGCGCCCCGGTCCTCGACCGCGGCCGCGATGCGGGGCGGCATCGACGCCCGGCCGGCGCTCACGTCGGCCATGGCGTCGGCCACCGCCCTGCGGAGGTCGTCGGGGTCGAGCAGCGACTCGGTGGCGGCACGGCCGAGGACGAGCACGCCCCGATCCTCGCAGCCCGGCTAGACCGGGGCGGTGCGCATCGGCGTCGTCTACCCCCAGACCGAGCTCGGCTCCGACACGGGGGCGGTGCGGGCCTACGCCCTCGCCGTCGAGGAGCTGGGCTTCACCCACGTGCTCGTCTACGACCACGTGCTCGGCGCCGACCCGGCCGTCCACCGGGGCTGGAACGGGCCCTACGACGTCGACACCACGTTCCGGGAGCCGTTCGTGCTGTTCGGCTTCCTCGCCGCCATCACGTCGCTCGAGCTGGTGACGGGGATCGTCATCCTCCCCCAGCGCCAGACCGCGCTCGTCGCCAAGCAGGCGGCCGACGTCGACCTGCTCACCGGGGGCCGGTTCCGCCTCGGCGTCGGCCTCGGGTGGAACGCCGTCGAGTACGAGGCCCTCGGGCAGGACTTCTCCGAGCGGGGCCGGCGGATGGACGAGCAGGTGCCGCTGCTGCGCCGGCTGTGGACCGAGCGCAGCGTCACCCACGAGGGGCGCTACGACCGGGTGACGGGGGCGGGGATCGCCCCGCTGCCGGCCCAGCGCCCGATCCCCGTCTGGGTCGGGGCCAGCTCGCCGCCCGCCTACCGCCGGGCCGGCCGGCTGGCCGACGGCTGGTTCCCGCAGGTGCCGCCCGGCCGCCGCCTGGACGAGGCGCTCGCCGCCGTCGACGCCGGCGCGAGGGAGGCGGGCCGGGACCCGTCGGCGCTCGGCATGGAGGGCAGGGTCTCCCTCGGCGACGGCGGCATCGACCGCCTCGTCGACCACGCCGGCCGCTGGCGCGACGCCGGCGCCACCCACGTCTCGGTCAACACCATGGGCGCCGGCCTGCCCGGCGTCGACGCCCACCTCAGGGCGCTCACCGACGCCGCCGACGCCCTCGGCGTCGAGCGCTGACCCGTCGCCCCAGCCCGGCGGTCAGCGGGCGGTAAGCGGGCGATCAGTGGCGATCTGCACGCTCCGCCCATGGACCTCATCCGAGTTGCAACCGCGGGGCGGCGGGCCCTCGTCGCCCTGCTGCTCCTGGTCACCCTGCCGGCCGTCACCGCCGGCCCGGCGAGCGCCGACGACGACTGCGTGCCGGCGACGACGTTCCTCGGCGACTACCCGAACGACGAGCTCGACTGGACCGACAACGTGCAGGGCGTCGCCCACGACGAGGGGCACTGGTTCTTCTCGACCCAGGCCGACCCCTACCTGCTGAAGCTCCCCGTCGACTTCGACCTCGCCGAGGAGGTCGACCCCGACGACAGCGACACCTGGCCCTCCGGCGCCAAGGCCGTCGAGATGCCCGAGAGCCTCGAGGACCTCGGCTACGAGGGCTTCAAGGACCTCGACCAGGCGGGCGGCTACCTGTTCGTGCCGGTCGCCGGCAGCGACCCGGACACCGACGAGGGCATCTCCGCCATCTCGGTGTTCCGCACGTCGGACCTCGGCTACGTCGGCCAGTTCCCGCTCGCCGGGTGGACGGGCCACTCGTCGTTCCTCGCCTACAACCCGGCGAACGGGCTGCTCCACGCCACGGGCACCGTGCAGGACGGCTCCAACGGCCTGTTCCGGTTCACCGTCGACTTCGACGCCCTGGCCGTCGGTGACGTCGGCCACGCCTTCACCTTCGTCGACGAGCTGCTCCTCACCGAGCTCGGCCTCCCGATCGACCCGCCCATGGAGGACATGCAGGGCGCGGCGTTCACGCCGTGGGGCGACCTGTACCTCGTCAACGGCTACGACGACCCCCAGCCCGAGGACCGCGGCGGCGTCCACCTCTTCGACTCGACCGGGGACCTCGTGGACGAGTCGACCAACGGCTACGGCGACTTCAACTTCGCCTACGACACGTCGGAGTTCCCCGAGGGCGAGGAGCCCGAGGGCGCCGACTGGTGGAACCGGGCGACCGGCCCGGGCTCGCCCGGCATCACCGGCCAGCTGCACGTGATCATGCTGGACAACGACGTCAGCGAGGACGACCTGTACCTGAAGCACTACACGGTCGACTACTCGTGCCTGGCCGCCGGCGACGCCGACGCCGACGGGCTCACCAACGGCGAGGAGATCTACGAGACCGGCACCAACCCCAAGGACGCCGACACCGACCACGACGGCCTCGAGGACGGCGCGGAGCTCGACCAGCTCGGCACCGACCCGCTCGACGCGGACACCGACGACGACGGGATCGTCGACGGCGACGAGGACACCGACGCCGACGGCCTCACCGACGGCGACGAGCTCGCCATCGGCGCCGACCCCTTCGACGCCGACACCGACGACGACGGCCTCACCGACGGCGACGAGGTCCACCTGCACGGCACGAGCCCGCTCGACGCCGACACCGACGACGACGGCCTCGACGACGGCGACGAGGTCGCCATGGGCACCGACCCGCTCGACGCCGACAGCGACGACGACGCCCTCTCCGACGGCGACGAGGTCCACCTGTACGGCACGGACCCCCTCGACGCGGACACCGACGACGAGGGGCTCACCGACGGCGACGAGGTCCTCGTGCACGGCACCGACCCGCTCGACCCGGACACCGACGACGACGAGCTCACCGACTTCGAGGAGGTCGGCTTCGGCACCGACCCGCTCGACGCCGACACCGACGGCGACGGCCTGCTCGACGGCGAGGACGTGGAGTTCGTCGGCGGCGTGGTCGCCGGCCTGCCCGACGCCTCGTTCAGGGGCAGGGGCGAGCGGACGGCCGTCCTCGCCGGTCTCGACGCCGCCGAGCTCCGCCTGGCCGCGGGCCGCCGCGACCTGGCCGTCGCGCGGCTCCAGGCGCTGCGCACCCACCTCGACGGCTGCGGCTCGGCACCCGACGGCGACGACTGGGTCGTCGACTGCGCCGACCAGCTCGAGGTGCGGGCAGCGGTCGACCTGCTGCTCGCCAACCTGGCCGACTGACCCGGCCTCCCACCCCGGCCGGTGCCCGGCTCGCCTCCCCGGCGGGCCGGGCACCGCCGCGCCCGGCCACCGCCGCTCCAGGGGGGAGGGGTCAGCGGGCGGCGGCGAGCTCGGGGCGCACGAGCGCGTCGAGCGGGGTCGCCGCGCCGTCGGCGGCGAGGGCGTCGTAGCGGTCGCCGACGAGCGCGCCGACGGCGGCCCGGACGCGGTCGGCGTCGCGGCGAATCCTCGCCGGGCGGGGCACGGCGCAGGACGCCCGGGTGCCCGCCGAGCGGCCGAGCAGGCGGGCCGCCGCCTCGCCGTCGCCCCGCGCCGCGGCCACGTCGGCCAGGCCCTCCAGGGCGAGGGCGACGGACTCGGGGTCGTTCACCGCGGTCGCGTCGTCCAGGCCGGCGAGGTGCCAGCGCTCGGCGCCGTCGAGGTCGCCGGTGGCCGTGGCCAGCAGCCCGAGGTACGAGGCCGTCGCGCCCCGCCCGCCCCTCGACCCGACCCGCTCGTAGATGGCCAGCGCCGCGTCGTGGGCCGCCCGCGCCGCGTCGAGCCGGCCGGCCAGCCGGTAGGCGATCCCCATGCCGTTCAGCGCGAACGCCTCGCCCATCGGCGCGGCGACCGTCCTCGCCACCGCCAGCGCCTCCTGGTAGAGCGCCTGGGCCCGGTCCCGGTCGCCGGCCAGGTCGACCAGGTCGGCCAGCCGGGCGGTGAGCATGCAGTCCTGGCCCCGCATGCCGAGCGACGCCATGAGCCGGCGGGCCTCGTCGACCACGCCGGCGGCCTCGGCGTGGCGGCCGGCGGCGTCGAGCGCCTCCCCCCACCGCTCCATCGCCATGCTCGTCGCCCACGGGTCGCCGCGGCGCCGGGCGGCCTCGACGGCGAGCGCGGCGTGGGCGGCGGCGTCGTCGTAGTCGCCGCAGGCCATGGCCGCCCCGCAGGCGGCGACGTGGCGGAACCCATCGGCCCGCTCGTCGGCCAGCAGCGCGAACGTCCGCTCCGCCTCCCGGCACCGCTCGGCGGCCAGGTCGGCCTCGCTCGCCCGCAGGTGGACCCAGGCGACGATCATGCAGACGGCCGCGAACCACGTCGGCTCCACGTCGAGCCGCCCGACCTCGACGGCCTCGACCGCCCGGCGCCGGGACACCTCGGTGTCGCCGGCCACCATGCCGAACGCCGACGCCCAGGCCAGCGCCCTGGCCCGCACCCGGGGCCGCACGTCGCCGGGGACGGCGAGCGCCGCCTCCAGCCACGGCAGGGCCTCGCCGTGCATCCCGGCGTACCACCAGAACCACCCGAGCCGCCCGGCCAGCACCAGGGCCAGCTCGGCGTCGGCGGCCTGCACGGCCCAGCCCATGGCCGCCCGCAGGTCGTCCAGCTCGGCCCGCACGTCGTCGCTCCACCGCCGCTGGGCGGGCGGGTCGAGCAGGGTCATCTCGACCTCGACGAGGCCCACCAGGTAGCGGGCGTGCCGGCACCGGGCGTCGTCGAGCCCGCCCCTCGCCGCCAGCCGCTCCCGCCCGTACTCGGCCAGGGTGGCGAGGAGGCGGAACCGGCCGGTGCCGTCGGCGACGACGAGGGACTTGTCGACCAGCCGGGCCACGATCTCGCCGACGTCGGCGGGCGCCAGGTCGTCGTCGCCGCAGACCGCCTCCGCGGCCTCCAGGGTGCAGCCGTCGGCGAACACGGCGAGGCGCTCGAACACCCGGCGCTCGTCGTCGAAGAGGAGGTCGTAGCTCCAGTCGACGACCGCCCGCAGGGTCTGCTGGCGGGCCGCCGCCGTCCTCGCCCCGCCGGTCAGCAGGCCGAACCGGTCGTCGAGCCGGCGGGTCAGCTGCTCCAGGGTGAACGCCCTCGTGCGGGCGGCGGCCAGCTCGATGGCGAGGGGCAGGCCGTCGAGGCGCTCGCACAGCCCGGCCGCCACCCTGGCCGCCTCCTCGCCCCACTCCAGGTTCCGGGAGGCGGCGACGGCCCGGTCGGCGAACAGGGTGACGGCGTCGTCCCGGTCGAGCGGGGGGACGGCGAACACGACCTCGCCCGGCACCCGCAGCGGCTCCCGGCTGGTGGCCAGCACGTGCAGGCGTCCGGCCCCCGACAGGAGGGCCTCGGCCAGCCCGGCGGCCTCGTCGACGAGGTGCTCGCAGTTGTCGAGGACGACGAGCGCGGCGCGGTCGTCGAGGAGGGCGCGGAGGCGGTCGGCGACGCCGGCGGCCGACGTGGGGCCGACGGCGTCCATCAGCGACAGCCCGACGGCGTCGGACACGGCCAGCGCGGCGTTGCCGGCGGTGACCGACTCGAGGCCGACGAACCAGGCGCCGCCCGGGAACGCCGACCGGTGGCGCAGCGCGGCCTCGACGCCCAGCCGGGTCTTGCCCACGCCGCCCGGGCCGACGAGGGTGACCAGGCGCTGGCCGCCCACGAGGTCGGCCAGCCGGGCCAGGTCGTCCTCCCGGCCCACGAACGCGGTGAGCGGCGGTCGCAGGTTCGTGGGCGGCGCCCCGTCGACGGCCGTGGCCGGCCCCGCGGCCGAGGTCGGCGCCGCGGGCGGGTCGAGCGCCGGGTCCTGGGCCAGCACGGCCTGCTCCAGGCGCCGCAGCTCGGGCCCCGGCTCCAGCCCCAGCTCCTCCCCGAGCACCCGGCGGGCGTCCTGGTAGGCCTGGAGGGCGTCGGCCTGCCGGCCGCACCGGTAGAGGGCGAGCAGGTGCTGGGCCCGCAGCCGCTCCCGGTAGGGCGACCCGGCCACCGCCGCCTCGATCTCGGCGACGGCGGCGGCGTGGTGGCCGAGGGCCAGCTCGGCGTCGAAGCGGTCCTCGACGGCGGTGGCCCGCAGCTCCTCCAGCCGGGTGGCCGCCGGCACCGCGCCCTGGGCCTCGACGAGGTCGGCCAGCGCCGGCCCCCGCCACAGCGCCAGCGCGTCGGCCAGGACCCGGGCCGCCGTCCCGGCCTCGCCCACGGCGAGCAGGGCCCGGCCGTCCTCGGCCAGCCGCTCGAACCGGTGGGCGTCGACCGCCTCGGGCGGCACGGCCAGCGCGTAGCCGCCGGGCGACGTGACGACGGCGGCGGCCCCGAGGGCCCGGCGCAGCTTGGACACGAGGGCCTGGAGGGCGTTGGCCACCCCGGCCGGCGGCTCGTCGCCCCACAGGCGGTCCACGAGGTGGGCGACCGGCACCGGCGCCCCCGGCCGGCTGGCCAGCAGGACGAGGAGGCTGCGGAGGCGAGCGCCGTTGACCGGCACCTCCCGCCCGCCGCCGTCGACCACCCGGAGGGGCCCGAGCACGGAGACCTCCACCGCGTCAACGTAACCGCGGCGGGTGCCGGTCAGCGGGCGACCAGCGGGCGCTCAGCGCCGGCCGTCAACCTGGCCGCCATGACCGACTCCTGCCGCCGCGACCGCCAGCGGGCCGAGCTGGCCGCCCTGCTGGCCGAGGGCGCCCTCGAACGGGGCCGCCGACCTCGCCCACGACCACCTCGCCGACTTCCCCGACGACGCCGGCACGAGGGCGGCCGTGGCCACCGCCCTCGCCGGGTCGGGGGACGACCGCCTCGCCGCCCGCGCCGCCGAGCTCGTGGTGGCCCCGGCGCCGGGTGGGTAGAGGCGCGGCACGAACCCGAACGGCAGGAGACGACCATGAGCTTCAACCTCGCGACGATCCTGCGCGAGTCGCGACGGGCGCATCCCGACAAGCCGCTGTGCCACCTCGGCGACCTGACCTTCTCCTACGCGCAGGTCGACGAGATCTCCGGCCGGGTGGCCACGAGCCTGCGGGACCTCGGCCTCGAGCGGGGCGACAAGGTCGCCGTGCAGCTCCCGAACCTGCCGCAGTTCCTGTTCACCTACTTCGGCATCCTGAAGGCCGGCCTGGTGATGGTCCCGCTCAACCCGCTGCTGCGGGCGCCCGAGGTCGCCTACCACCTGTCCGACTCGGACGCCAAGGTGCTCGTCACCTTCGAGTCCTTCGCCGACGAGGCCGTGAAGGGCGCGTCGCAGGTCGAGGGCGTGACCACCTACGTCGTCAACCTGCCCGGCAACGACCGCCGGCCCGAGGGGACGCGGCACTACGACGAGCTGTACTTCGCCGAGGACCTGGGCGAGATCGAGCCGACCGCGGCCGACGACACCGCGGTGCTGCTCTACACGAGCGGCACCACCGGCAAGCCGAAGGGCGCCGAGCTCACCCACTTCCAGCTCTACATGAACTGCACGGTCGCCGGGGAGCTGTTCGAGTTCCGCGACGACGACGTCGGCGTCGCCGTGCTGCCCCTGTTCCACGTGTTCGGCCTGTCGAGCGTGCTCAACCTGAGCGTGCGCTTCGGCGGCACGATCGTTCTCGTCCCCCGGTTCGACGTCGACACCGTGCTGGACGCCGTCGAGCGGTACCGCTGCACCCTGTTCTCCGGCGTGCCCACCATGTACTTCGCCCTCCTCCGGGCCGACCTGGCCGGCCGGGACGTCTCGTCGCTGCGGGTCGGCGTGTCCGGCGGCGCCGCCATCCCCGGCGAGGTCATCCGGGCCTTCGAGGAGAAGTTCCCCGGCGTCGTCGTGCTCGAGGGCTACGGCCTGTCCGAGACGGCCAGCACCACGACGTTCAACGTCAGCGCCGACCAGCGCAAGGTGCTGTCGATCGGCAAGCCCATCTGGGGGGTCGAGGTCCGCGTCGTCGACGACAAGGACGAGCCGCTGCCGCCCGGGCAGGACCACGTCGGCGAGATCGTGATCCGGGGCCACAACGTGATGAAGGGCTACTACAACAAGCCCGAGGCCACCGAGGAGGCGTTCCGGGGCGGCTGGTTCCACACCGGCGACCTCGCCTACGCGGACGAGGACGGCTACTTGTTCATCGTCGACCGCAAGAAGGACCTCGTCATCCGGGGCGGCTACAACGTCTACCCCCGCGAGGTCGAGGAGGTCCTCTACGCCCACGAGGCCGTCGCCGAGGCCGCCGTCATCGGCCGGCCCGACGAGAAGCTCGGCGAGGAGGTGGTCGGCTACGTCGTGCTGAAGCCGGGCGCCGAGGCCACCGGCGAGGACCTCGTCGCCTGGTGCCGGGAGCGGCTGGCGGCGTACAAGTACCCGCGCCAGGTCCACGTGGTCGACGACCTGCCGAAGGGCCCGACCGGCAAGATCCTGAAGAAGGAGCTGCGCTCGGCATGACCGAGGTGGCGACCGTCCGCGGCCCGGTCGACTCGGCCGACCTCGGGCGGACCTACGTGCACGAGCACATCTTCGTGCTGACCGCCGACGTCCAGCAGAACTACCCCGAGGAGTGGGGCGACGAGGACCAGCGGGTGGCCGACGCCGTCGCCCGGCTGAAGGCGCTGGCCGCGCAGGGCGTCCGAACGATCGTCGACCCGACCGTCGTCGGCCTCGGCCGCTACATCCCCCGGGTGCAGCGCATCGCCGACCAGGTGCCGGAGCTGAACATCGTCGTCGCCACCGGCCTCTACACCTACGACACCGTCCCGTTCTTCTTCCACCACCGCGGCCCGGCCCTGAACGAGGCGGTCGGCGCCGAGGTGCCCGACCCGATGGTCGACCTGTTCGTGCGGGATCTGACCGAGGGGATCGCCGGCACCGGCGTGCGGGCCGGGATGCTGAAGTGCGCCATCGACACCCCCGGCCCGACCCCCGACGTCGAGCGGGTGATGCGGGCCGTGGCGCGGGCCCACCACCGGACGGGGACGCCGATCACCGTGCACACCCACCCGGGGACGAGGACCGGGCTCGAGGCCAGGCGGGTGCTGTGCGACGAGGAGGGCGTGGACCCGGGGCGGATCGTGCTCGGCCACAGCGGCGACACCACCGACTGCGACCACCTGGCCGAGCTGGCCGACGCCGGGTTCCTGCTCGGCATGGACCGCTTCGGCATCAACCTGGAGGTCTCCTTCGAGCAGCGGGCCGACACCCTGGTCGAGATGTGCCGGCGGGGCTACGCCGACCGCATGGTCCTGTCCCAGGACGCGGCCTGCTACATCGACTGGATCGAGCCGGCCGTCATGCCCCTCCTCCCCCAGTGGCACTACCTCCACATCGGCGAGGAGGTGCTGCCCTACGTGCGGGAGCGGGGCGTGACCGACGAGCAGGTGGACGCCATGCTGGTCGACAACCCCCGCCGGCTGTTCGAGCTCAGCGGCACGCCGACCGGGTGATCTCGACGGCCTCCCTGATCCGGTCCGGGTGGGACCGGTGGGAGAGGATGCACATGCGCACGTAGGTGCGGCCCCGCACCGGCGCCGACGACAGCCACATGCGCCCGCTGCCGTTCACGCGGTGGAGCAGGGCGTCGGCGTCCTCGTCGGTGCCGCCCCGCGGGCGGAAGGCCACGAGCGACAGCTCGGGTCGCCACGGCACGTCGAGCGCCGGCACCGCCGCCAGCTCCTCGTGCACGTAGGCGGCGAGGTCGAGCTTCTCGTCGAGCGCCCGCACGAACGTGGCGACGCCGTGCAGGTGCAGGGGCAGCCACAGGCGCAGCCCCCGGAAGTCGCGGGTCAGCTCCGGCGAGAACGACGAGAAGTCGGGCAGCTCGGCCCGCTCCGACGGGCGGGGCAGGTACTCGGCGTGCACCTCGTGCGCGTCCCGCAGGGCGGCCGCGTCCCTGGCCAGCAGGCAGCCGGTGCCGTACGGGAGGAACAGGCCCTTGTGCGGGTCGAGGGTGATCGAGTCGGCCCGCTCGATGCCCCGTAGGCGGGCCCGCCCCCGCCCGGTCAGCTGGAAGAACCCGCCGTAGGCGGCGTCGACGTGGAACCAGAGCCCCTCCTCGGCGGCCAGGGTGGCCAGGTCGTCGAGGGGGTCGACGGCGCCGGTGCCGACCGTGCCGGCGCTGCCGACGAGCAGGAACGGTCGCCGCCCGGCGGCCCGGTCGGCGGCGACGGCGGCCCGCACGGCGTCGGGCCGGAGGTGCAGGTCGTCGTCGGTCGGCACGACGCGCACGGCGCCGGCCGGCAGCCCGGCGATCCGGGCCGCCTTGGCGATCGAGTGGTGGACCTCGTCGGACACGTAGACGGTGCCGTCGAGGAACCGCTCACCGAGGCGAGCCGTCCGGGCGGCGACGACGGCCGACAGGTTCGACATGGACCCGCCCGGGGTGAGCACGCCCTGGGACGTGTCGGGCAGGCCGAACAGCCGGCACAGCCAGCGCAGCACGCCGGCCTCCAGCGCCACCAGCGCCGGCGCCGGGTTGGACACGCCCGTGTAGCGGTTGAGCACGCAGGCGAGGAAGTCGCCGAGGGCGGCGGCGTAGAGGCCGCCGCCGGGGATGTAGCCGACGAAGCCCGGGTTGGCCGTGTCGAACCCCTTGCCGGCGGCCGTGCGCACGGCGGCCAGCAGGTCGGCGAGCGGGGTGGGGCCGTCGCCGGGCGGGACGGACAGGGCGTCGAGCAGCGGCGCCAGCCCCTCGTAGTCCGACGTCCTCGCGTCATAGCGCTCCTCGACGAAGGCGGTGGCCAGGTCGAGCACCTGCTCGCCCATGGCCCGCATCTCGTCGATCGGGGGGTCGAAGGGCGACCGCGGCCGGTCGGGCATCGGCGGATCGTAGGCCCGGCCCGACAGGCGTCACGCGCCCCCACCCCGCCGCGCCCGCCACACTGGTCCGGTGGCCCTGCACTGCGTGACGACCGACGGCCCGCCCGCCGACCCGGTCGGCGCGGCCGTGGCGGACGCGCTGTCCGAGCTGCTCGTCGGGGCGTCGGTCGACCTGACCTACGCGCCACCGGGGGCGGCGCCCGGTCCGGCGTCGCCGCCGACGCCGGGCGTCGCCGCGGCGACGGACGACGGGCCCGACGGCTGGCGGGTGACGCTCACCGTCCGCCTCGACGACCGCCTCGCCCACCTCGTGCGGCCGTCGCGGTGGTCCTCGCTCACCGAGCTGCTCGAGGTGATCGCCCCGGCCGGCCTGCGGGCCGCGGCCCGGCTGCGGCCGAGCGCGAGCACGGGCGAGCCCCTCGTCCCCGCCCTGCACCGGGCGCTGCGGGACACGGTGGCCGCCGAGGTGCTGGCCGCCTACCTGGCGTCGAGGGTCGGGGCGCCCGACGCCGCCACCCTCGTCGCCGAGATCGTGGAGTTCCTCGTGGAGCTGAGCGGCACCCGGGTCGAGGCCCACGACGTCACCCACGGGGTGGTCGTGGCCGACGTCCTGCACGACACGCCCCGCATCGAGCTGCACTACCCGGTGGACGTGCGGGCGGCCAAGCGGGCGCCGCTGCTGTTCGACGGCCAGCGCTCGGTGCTGGTGGTCGACCCGCAGGGCCGGGCGAGGACCGAGCTCCAGCGCCACCGCTTCCAGCGCCTCGCGCCCGGGGCGCCGCCGCCGACGAGCGGCGAGGGGCTGGTGGGCAGCGGGTCGCTCGTGGCCGACGCCACCCGCGCCCTCGGCGGCGTCGGCTTCTTCGTCCGCGCCGACCGCAGCGTGTGGACGTTCGTGGACGGCCAGCCGCTGCTCGTCCGCCGGGGCGAGCACTGGACGGCCTTCCCCCTCGAGCTGAGCGCGTGGATCGCGGACATGATCGGCGGCGGCGACGTCGCCGCGCTCGTCGCCCGGACGGCGTTCGTCGTGTCCGCCCTGCCGAGCGGCGCCATCCTCGCCATCACCGGCGACGCCGCCCGCCTCGAGGGCGCGGTGTCGCCCAAGGACCGCTACGACCTCCGCCACGAGATCGACCCCGAGGCCATGCGGCCCGAGACCAGGCTGCACCACCTGATCGACGCCGCCGATCTCGACGAGCAGACGCTCACCCGGCTGGCCGTGCTCGACGGGGCCACCGTGCTCGACCGGCACGGCCGGCTGCTCGCCTACGGCGCCATCGTCACGTCGAACGACAGCCAGCACGAGGGCGCCCGCACGGCCGCGGCCAGGACCTTGTCGGAGACGGCCGACGTCGTGCTCAAGGTCTCCGTGGACGGCGACATCACGATCTTCCGCGCCGGCGCGGAGGTCACGACCCTGCTGGGCCGCCCCCGCTGACCTTCGCCACGAGGTGGACGGTGAAGCCGTCCGGGCCCCGCTCCAGGGTGACCTCGTCGCACAGCTCGTGGGCGAGGTGGAGGCCGAAGCCGCCGGTGCCGGTGCCCGTGCCGGTGGGGACGAGGCCGGCGTAGGGGTCGGCCGGGCCGGGCCCCTCGTCGTGCACGGCCACCACGACCCGGCCGGGGGGCGCCCA